>NZ_CP041216.1:4260000-4456447 GCF_020511155.1 Shewanella glacialimarina
ACGCTGTTAACAAAACAAAGAGCGGTTTGAAAAGTCTTTATATACTGGACTGAGGTTATTTATTACGTTTTAGTAATTCATCAAGCTGCTGTTTATCTTCAGCTGACATCTCGGCATGGGCATATTTTACATTTCTCTGGCGGCGAATAAGTATCGCGCCAACAATGAAGCCTATAAATAGCAGCGCAAAAGGACCAATCCAAAGAACATATGTTTTTGGATCAAGTCGCGGATTATAAAGTACAAAGTCACCATAACGACTTGTCATGAACTCTACAATTTGCTCATCTGACTTACCATCATCAACCATCTTATAAACTTCTAATCGCAAATCTTGCGCGACTGGCGAATTAGAATCGACTAAGTTTTGGTTTTGACATTGTGGGCAACGCAACTCATGTGCGAGTGAAATAGCACGCTTTTGATTACTGGGTGTTTTGAATTCATAGGTATCTACTGGTGTAGCATGGACCACTACACTAGATAACAAACCAATAACTAACGCGAACGATAAATTAACTAATTTCATTACGCAGCTCCATCCGCTTTAGCTTCAGCTTGTAGCTGCTGAACCATTGGATATAAGGTATCTTGCCAAATATTTTGATCAATTGGGCCTGCATAGCGAAATCGTATAATGCCATTATGATCAATGATAAATGTTTCTGGCGCACCATATACCCCGAGATCCAAACCTAAACGACCATCTTTATCATAAAAGTTGATTGTATATGGGTCCCCTTCGCGCTGTAGCTCTTTTATTGCCAGTGCTCGCTCGTCGCGATAATTAATACCATATATAGGCATAATATTACGACGAGACAACATAGTTAAAAAAGGATGTTCATATTTACATGCAGGACACCAGGTGGCCCACACGTTTAATAATGAAACTTGACCTTTTAAATCAGCTTCAGTCAACAGTTCACCAGGGGTTTCAAGTCTCTCAAGTTGGAAAGCCGGTACCGGCTTCCCTTCTAATGCTGAATCCAGCTTTTGTGGATTAAGGAATAAACCTTGATATAAGAATATTCCCATCACCAAAAATAAGGCTAGAGGTATAAACAGCACCAACTTTTTCATAAATTCTCCGTTTTTAAGCTGTCGCTAACTTTTCTTTTGCTTTGTCGTTCACTTCGGCAGCCGTGCTCTTTACGCGATAACGCTTATCTGATGCAGCAAGGAAACCACCAATCATCATAAAGATTGATCCGAACCATAACCAACGTACAAAAGGTTTGTAGTTTAGACGTACAGCAAACTCGGTCGCACTGATTGGGTCACCCATGGTGACATATAAGTCACGGAATAAACCCCAATCGATACCGGCTTCTGTCATGTCCATTGTACGAACATTGTATTGACGACGATCCGGTTTTAATAAGGTAATGTATTGATCATCTTGATAGATTTCTATTTGACCTTGTTGTGCTGTGTAGTTTGGACCAACGACATTCTTAGTTTCAAGATACTTGAATGTGTAACCCGCTAACTCTTGACTGATTCCTGGCCCCATGCGAACACTTTTCTCTATTGAGTAGTTCGATACCATAGTAGCACCAACAATTGAGACGGCAATACCTAAGTGGGCCATGATCATTCCAAGTTGGCTACGCCCAATACGGGTTAAACTGATGCTGCCATCTGTTCCTTTAACCATATTGTATGCAGCGCGGAATGTCGATAATGTCACCCATGTTGCCGCAGTAATGCCAAGTACAACCCATATATTGAATTCGCCGCCCATGAGGAAAGGTACAGACAAACCGATCACTGCTGCAACCATTGCAGGCACAAGCAATTGACGCTTGATCTCGCCTTGCTTTGATTTCTTCCAGCGAATGATTGGACCAATACCCATAAAGCCAAACAGTACTAACACGATTGGAACGAATACCGCGTTGAAATATGGAGGTCCTACAGAAATTTTACCCATACCAAGCGCATCTATAAGCAACGGATATAAGGTTCCAAGTAGAACGGTACCTGCAGCTACGGTTAATAGTACGTTACAAACCAACAACATGGTTTCTTTAGACTTGAGTTCAAATCGAGCAGGACTGCTCATTTCGCTGGCACGGAAAGCAAACAGAGTTAAAGAGCCACCAACGGCAATTGCCAGTAGAAGCAGAATAAACATACCACGGCTTGGATCTGCTGCAAATGAATGCACCGATGTGAGTACGCCGGAACGCACAATAAAGGTGCCCAGTAAGCTTAATGAGAAAGCAAAGATTGATAGCAAAACAGTCCAATTACGGAATGCACCACGCTTTTCAGTTACCACTAAAGAGTGAACCAATGCTGTACCTATTAGCCAAGGCATAAAGGAAGCATTTTCAACTGGATCCCAGAACCACCAACCACCCCAGCCTAATTCATAGTATGCCCACCAAGAGCCTAGTGAGATACCGCCAGTTAAGAATACCCAAGCAGCCAACGTCCAAGGACGAGACCAACGAGCCCAGGCTGAATCTAAACTACCACTCATTAGTGCAGCAATAGCGAAGGCAAAGCTTACCGAGAAACCTACATAACCAAGATACAACATTGGTGGGTGGAAGATTAGTCCCACATCTTGCAACATTGGATTTAAGTCGCGCCCTTCCATTGGTATTGGAAATATACGTTCAAATGGACTGGAGGTTAGAACCATAAATAAGGTAAAACCAACAATAATCATTGCTAGTACTGCTAATACCCTCGCAGTAAAGACTTCTTCTAAGCCTTTACTGAACATGGCTACAGCTGTCGCCCAAACTGACAATGAGAATACCCAGAATAATAATGAACCTTCATGACCGCCCCATACTGCAGCAATTTTAAAGAAGATGGGTAATTGTGAATTTGAATGATGTGCAACATAGGCGACTGAGAAGTCATCAACCGCAAAGCTGTAGCCCAATATAACTACTGAAACTAGAATAAAGAAAAACATACCGTATGCAAGAGGCCAGGCATATCTCACTAAATATGCATCTTTCTTGGCAGCACCTATTAATGGAACACTGGCTAATAACATGGCAAATGCCAAACCTATTATCAGTGAAAAATGTCCAATTTCTGGAATCATGGGTATTCCTTAGTTATAAAAACATTGATTTGATATCGACAAACCACGTTAATGCAGGTGATGAGCATACGTTACTATACTCACATTAGCTTAAGCGAATTTTAAATCATTTTAGAGCTTGCCAGCTCACATGTCTGCCACTTTCGTGCAAAACTGGGTTACTTGTCTCATTATCGGTACGCAGTAAGATCAAAAGTCTCTAATCACAATCACACAGCGATAAGACTAACAAAATGATCTAAAGTTTCTACCATTTAATGTGATCAATTTAAATTGTGAACCAGTGCTCAACTCTCAAGATTGAGCTTTATATCTTCCTTATATTACTATTCAATTAATAATCTTTACGTATAATCGTGTAATCAAGCTCAGCGGAACCCCCGCTTTTCTATAAACTAAAAGTGAATATTGAAACGATGACCACATTTTGGATTCTTATCGCGCTTGTCCTTATTATCGGTTTAATGATGATTTGGGTACCTCATTTTCGTCAGACAAAGTTACTTCAAGCTGAAGAGTCTGGCGTCCGTAAACAAACTAACCTTGAACTTTTTAATGAACGTTTAGGCATTCTTGAGAAAGAATTACAAAACGATTTACATGATCAGAATGAATTTGACGCATTAAAGCAGGAACTAGAAATTAGTTTATTGCAGGATATGAAGCATAAGGGTGATGACTCACTTGCTGCTGCAAAACCAAAAGGTATTTTATGGCCCTCTTTGATGACCATAGTAGTGTTGGGACTAACAGGTTACTTCTATCAGCAGCTTGGTGCGTATAATGAACTGGCAAATCCGCCACAAGCTAATAATCCGCATCAAGGCATGAGTAATGAACAAATTATGGCTCAGCGTGTGCAGATGATGGAGGCAGATGTTCAACAAGCTCCTGAAAACAGCCAAGCATGGTTTAGCCTAGGTCATGCTTATATTTCAGCAAACCAATATAATAAAGCTGTTGCTGCATTCGATAAAGTCATGGAATTAGTCGGAACCCACGCTGAATTACTAGGCCCTAAAGCAACGGCGATGTATTACCAGGCAGGTCAGAAGCTCACGCCAGATATTCAGGCTATTATTGAGCAGTCATTAGCTTTGGATGCACAAGATCCATCTACATTATTACTTGTCGGAATGGACGCCTTTTTTAATGCTCAATATCAAGATGCAATTAATGCATGGCAAGCTATTTTAGATAGTGACCGTAGTGATGTTGACCGCACAGCATTAATGAATGCTATTCAGTCTGCTAAAATGAGTATGCAATCAGATACGGGAGCCATGCCAAATGATGATGCCCACAGTGCTGTTAAAAATAGCGCCACTGAAGCAGGTACAACAATTGCAAAAACTGTCAGTGTTATGGTCGAAGTTGCACCGGAATTAGCATCTAAGGTTGGGCCAAATGATCAAGTATTTATTTTTGCTCGCGCAACTCAAGGACCAAAAGTGCCTTTAGCGGCGACTAAAGTCAATGCTAGCGATTTACCACTGACCATTACCTTAGATGATAGTACTTCTATGGGAGGCGATGTAAAATTAAGTGGTGCTAGCGAGGTTGAGATTATTGCCGTGCTATCTAAACATGGCAGCGTCAAACCACAAGCGGGTGACATGAAAGGTATTGTGGATGCTGTTAAGGTTGGCGGTAAAACCACGCTGGTATTGAACACAATAGTTCAATAACTTAGATATTAAGGAAAACTTATTAGGTTCTACTTAATATAAGATTTTACGACAAATTTGCTTGCAGGCATCCATAAAAAAACCGGCTATTAGGCCGGTTTTTATATTCTTAAAGAAGTATTACTTAGACATGAACTCAATAGCGTTCTTGTAATCTTCGTCAGAACAGTCAGTACACATACCACCTGGTGGCATTGCATTTAAACCTGTCTTAACAGAGTTTACTAGCGCATCAACACCTTTAGCTAAACGAGGTTCCCAAGCAGCAACATCGTGAGATTTAGGCGCACCGGCCACACCCATGCTGTGACATACTTGACATGCCTTGTTATATACAGCTTCACCTTCTTGAGCAAATACATTCGCAGACAAAGTTAAGGCAGCTACTGCAGTCATTGCTAACAATTTTTTCATGTTCAACGTTCCTAATTGCAAATAAATACAAAGCTCAACACTGCCTGTTATTTTTAGAAGGCAGACTATTTTTAGCTCTACTAGGTTACTACATACTGCAAAAAATCTCACCTTTTTGTGATAACAATCTCACCTTGGCATTCAAACCAGCCAATATTAACCAGTTCAAGTAATATATTAGCAAATGTTGAAAAAACTCGCATTTTATTAATTTTATTGGAACTATATCAAATTGCGAGCACTTAATGGTAGCTAAAGGTAACTGCATAATACTGTTTATGTTAATATCTTTTTAGTCTTTATTCGTCGATTAAATAGAGGGTTCAGTGACAAAAATAACATCATCCACTCCCTTGATCAGTGCAAACAACCTAACATGCATTCGCGAAGAGCGTTTATTATTTGACGAGCTTAGCTTTGATATCATGTCTGGGGATATCGTTCAAATTGAAGGTCCAAATGGCTCCGGAAAAACAAGCTTATTGCGTATTTTAGCAGGCTTATCCCGTCCTTATTCAGGGGATGTACTGTACTTAAAACACAACATCATTCGATCGCGTGATGAGTTTAATGAAAATTTACTTTATTTAGGGCACCTAGCCGGCGTTAAAAGTGAATTAACCGCAGAAGAAAATCTTAACTTCAATTTAAGAATCAGTGGTTATGATGACTATAGAACGTCTGACATTTTAGCCAAAGTAAACTTAAGCGGGTTTGAAGAAGCATTAGCAGGACATCTATCTGCAGGGCAACACCGTAGAACAGCGTTAGCAAGGTTATGGCATACCAATTGTAAAATATGGATATTAGATGAGCCTTTTACCGCTATCGATAAAAAAGGTGTTGAAGAGCTAGAGCAACTCTTTTTAGAGCATGCTAATAGCGGTGGATGTGTAATTATCACAACTCATCAAGATATGAGTTTAATTGCTGAGCCTAATCTTCGTAAAATCACTCTCGATTATCGTTTTGTATAAGGCTCAATAATGAACAGAGGTATTAGCTACAGCAGCGCGTTTGTGACCTTGTTAAAACGTGATTTGAAAATTGCGGTTAGACATCGTGGTGACATATTTAACCCACTGTTATTTTTTATTATGGTGGTAACTCTATTCCCACTAGGAATTGGACCAGAACCCCAAGTACTAACACGTGTAGCTCCAGGCATAATATGGGTAGCAGCTCTACTGGCATCAATGCTGTCACTGGAAAGGCTCTTTAAAGCGGATTACAGCGACGGTAGCTTAGAGCAAATGTTACTTAGTCCTCAGCCGCTAGCGATTATGGTATTGGCTAAGGTCTTAGCTCATTGGATTTTAACGGGTGTGCCATTAATACTCGTGTCACCATTGTTGGCGGTATTGCTTCATTTAGAAGGTAATAGTTATGTTGCTTTAATGGCTACCTTAGCGTTGGGAACACCGGTTCTGTCACTATTAGGCGCAATTGGTGTGGCTCTTACTGTTGGGCTCAGTAAAGGTGGTGTATTACTAACCCTATTAATATTGCCTTTATATATACCAGTGTTGATTTTTGCTACAAGTGCTATCGATGCTGCAGGGATGAATTTACCTTATGATGGTCAGCTAGCAATTATTGCCGCTATGCTGGTTGGTTCGTTAATCATGGCACCATTCGCAATTGGCGCCTCCTTACGTGTGAGTACAAATTAATATGTGGAATAAGATGTGGAAATGGCTTAATTCATATGCAGACCCTGAGCGGTCTTACAATCTAGCTGGAAAAATGCTGCCCTGGTTTGCATGTTTAGCAATTGCAATGATAGGCGTTGGTACGACATGGGGCTTGCTATACGCACCAATGGATTACCAGCAAGGTGATAGCTTCAGAATAATATATATACATGTTCCAGCTGCATCCATGTCAATGGCAGCCTACATGGGGATGGCAACCGCTTCATTCATAGGTATCGTCTGGCAGATTAAAGCCGCCGATTGGGCTGCTGCATCTATTGCGCCTATTGGTGCAGTGATTACTTTTATCGCATTATTTACTGGCGCTGCATGGGGAAAACCTATGTGGGGTACATGGTGGGTTTGGGATGCTCGTTTAACTTCAGAACTAGTACTATTATTCCTTTACTTGGGTGTTATTGCACTTTACGCCTCATTTGAGGACAAAGTATTGGCAGGAAGAGCTGCAGGCATATTGGCCATTGTTGGGGTAATCAATATTCCAATTATCAAGTATTCAGTTGAATGGTGGAGCAGCTTACATCAACCTGCCACAATCAAGATTACAGAAAAATCTACAATGACTGGAGATATGCTCTATCCACTACTTATCAATATTGCTGGATTTGGCATGATGATAGGAGCATTAACCATAGTAAGATATAGAGCAGAAGTATTGGCACGTAACGGAATGCGTCCTTGGGTTCGTGATTTAGCTAACGCGGAGGCGACAAAATAATGCAATTCGATACATTAGCAGAATTTTTAGATATGGGCGGCTATGCGTTCTTTGTATGGTTAGCTTACGGTGTAACATTTGGCAGTTTGGCTATTTTGATCATTCATAGTCTTAGCCAACGGAAAAAAGTTCTTATTGAGATATCTAAAAAGATTATCAGAGAAGAACGATTAAAAGAATCGAGAGGTAATAAATCGTGAACCCAAGACGTAAAAAAAGACTCACACTGGCAGTAGCTTTAATCGCAGGTGTCGCAGGTGTCGCTTCACTTTTACTGTACGCGTTAAATACCAATTTGAACTTGTTTTATACACCATATGAAATTGTACATGGTAAGAATGACACTGGAGTTAAGCCAGAGATTGGACAGCGTATTCGCGTAGGCGGCATGGTCACTGTTGGCTCTATGATACGCGACCCAAGCAGTTTACATGTGGAATTCGCGGTACATGACTCAGTAGGTGGCGAAATCATTGTGACATTTGACGATCTTCTTCCAGATTTATTCCGCGAAGGCCAGGGAATAGTCGCTCAAGGCGTATTAGTGGAATCAGGTAAGCTGGAAGCAACTGAAGTACTTGCAAAGCATGATGAAAATTATATGCCACCAGAAGTTGCTGAAGCGATGGGACAAACCCACAAAAAACTAGATTACCCAGAAGGCGCAGAGCCAAAGGGCTATAAATATCAGTAATTTTTATTGAGAAACTATAAATTCAAAGCCTATAAATTAATAGAGTTGAAATAGATATTGGTTCTTATAACTAGATAAATAATCTCTTTGAATAAAAAGACTGAATCCAAAAGATTCGGTCTTTTTTATATTCGTATAAAAAATTATTGGTCAAGTTAAATTTGCCGCGGTTTTAGTGCGATTCAAATATAAACGGTCTGACTCATTTGGCGTTACGTCAGTGTAATATTTGAACAACTTCCACAACGACTCAAATTTTGTTTGTAGTGATCGAGCTGAAGAGGCATTAACTTAAAGCTTTTATGTCGCAAGCATTGGTAGCTGTTATTCATCCTATTCTTTAGCACAGGTGACTCGAATACTATATTCGAATCTTTAGTCATCAATTCTCAATCTGGCGAACAAGACAATCCTCATCGACTTATTTGCGAGTAAGTGGAACTAAGGTAACCGCAAAATAAGCATAATTATTACAGTTCCAAATAGACACCAGAAAGCCAAATCATAATTTAATTTCATAAAATAAAGACAAATTATCGATTTAGCATGTTTGAGAGTGCAACAAACGCTTATGCAGCGTTCCGATGAGCATGCTGAAGCTACTGAAAGCTTACTAAACTGTACATTTTCATTAGATTACACACTTGATAACAACTGATATTAACCCGTTGTTAGTTACTAAAGACTACTGTGAACGTAAAAAATTGCAGATAATGCTAAGTAGAATAAAACAAGGGATAAGAAAGCTGAAAAGTGGATATAAAAAAACCGAGCCTAGGCTCGGTTTTTAATAAGTAATTAAAGATTAATTACTCTGCGGCTTCAACTTCAACAGCTTCAGCAGCTTCAGGACGACCTACTAACTCGATGTAAGCCATTGGGGCTTTATCACCGGTACGAAGACCGCACTTAAGAATACGAGTGTAACCACCAGGACGTTCCTGGAAGCGTGGACCCAATTCAGTAAATAACTTACCTACAACTTCAGCGTCGCGGGTACGAGCGAAAGCTAAACGGCGATTTGCAACGCTGTCTACTTTAGCTAATGTTATTAGAGGTTCAACTACGCGACGCAATTCTTTCGCTTTTGCTACAGTTGTCTTGATTATCTCATGACGAACTAGTGAGCATGCCATGTTACGGAACATAGCTTGGCGATGACTGCTGTTACGATTTAGTTGACGACCACTCTTACGATGGCGCATGACTAATCCTTATAACCTTAATCTGTACTAACCTGAGACTTATAGGTCGTCTGCTAAACTAGCTGGAGGCCAGTTTTCAAGACGCATACCTAACGACAGTCCGCGAGATGCTAAAACGTCCTTAATTTCAGTAAGAGATTTCTTACCTAAGTTAGGGGTTTTCAACAACTCAACTTCAGTGCGTTGTACCAGATCACCGATGTAATGAATCGCTTCGGCTTTCAAACAGTTAGCCGAACGTACAGTTAGCTCTAAATCGTCGACAGGACGCAACAATATCGGATCGAATTCCGGTTTATCATCTTCCTCAGGCTTAGCTGCAGGCTCACGTAAATCAACAAAGGCATCTAGCTGTTCGGCTAAAATAGTTGCTGAGCGACGAATTGCCTCCTCAGGATCGATAGTACCATTAGTGGTCATATCGATTACAAGCTTATCTAAGTCTGTGCGCTGTTCTACACGCGCAGCTTCAACATTGTATGCAATGCGAGCTACAGGTGAGAAAGACGCATCAACCAACAGGCGACCAATTGGACGATCGTCGTCTTCGGTTTGTGCACGAGCCGAAGCAGGTACATAACCACGACCACGTTCAACACGGATACGCATGCTGATGTCATTATTACCAGTCAAATGACAGATAATATGATCAGGATTCATGATGGTAACATCGCCATCATGCGTGATATCTGCTGCTGTAACAGGGCCTGTGCCGGACTTACTTAACGTAAGCATAGCCTCGTCTTTACCCTCGATAGTTACCGCTAAACCTTTAAGATTTAACAATATCTCAAGGATATCTTCTTGTACGCCTTCCTTACTGCTGTATTCGTGCAGTACGCCATCAATCTCGACTTCTGTAACAGCACAGCCGGGCATAGATGACAATAGGATGCGACGCAACGCGTTACCTAAGGTATGGCCAAAACCACGTTCTAGCGGTTCTAGTGTAACTTTGGCGCGAGTTGAATTAACCTGCTCAATTTCAACGAGACGCGGTTTAAGAAATTCTGTAACAGAACCCTGCATTGTGTCCTCTCTTGTTTGTTAGCTTTACTTAGAGTAAAGCTCGACGATCAGCTGTTCGTTAATATCCGCAGACAAATCGCTACGTTCTGGTAGACGCTTGAAAGCACCTTCCATTTTCGCATTGTCGACTTCTACCCATGTAGGCTTTTCGCGTTGACCAGCCACTTCTAAAGCCGCTTTAATACGAGCTTGAGTGCGTGATTTTTCACGGATGCTTACAACATCATTCGCAGACACTTTGAATGACGGAATGTTAACTACACGACCGTTAACCATAATAGATTTATGGCTTACTAGCTGACGTGATTCTGCACGAGTAGAACCGAAACCCATACGATAAACTACGTTATCTAGGCGGACTTCTAAAAGTTGTAACAAGTTTTCACCTGTATTACCTTTTAAACGTGCAGCTTCTTTGTAGTAGTTACGGAATTGCTTTTCTAACACACCGTAAATACGACGAACTTTTTGTTTCTCGCGTAACTGAGTACCATACTCAGACAAACGTGGCTTACGTGCGCCATGTTGTCCAGGTGCAGTTTCCAGCTTACACTTTGATTCGATTGCTCTCACACCGCTTTTTAAGAAAAGGTCTGTACCTTCTCGGCGGCTGAGCTTGAGCTTAGGACCCAAGTATCTTGCCATGATCTTTCTCCAACTATCCTATAACGTAGTGTTATACACGACGTTTTTTAGGTGGACGACAACCATTGTGAGGGATAGGTGTCACATCAGTAATATTGGTTATTTTATAACCAACTGCGTTCAGTGCGCGAATCGCTGATTCACGTCCTGGACCTGGACCCTTCACAAAAACTTCAAGGTTTTTAACACCATAATCTTGCGCAGCAATACCTGCACGCTCTGCCGCAACCTGTGCAGCAAACGGGGTCGATTTACGTGAACCACGAAAACCAGAACCACCTGAGGTAGCCCAAGATAAAGCATTACCTTGACGATCGGTAATGGTTACGATTGTGTTGTTGAAAGACGCATGGATATGAGCCATGCCATCTGCAACCTGTTTACGTACGCGCTTACGCGGAGAACGTGACGGAACTTTAGCCATTTTGGTTTACCTTCCCGTTACTTTCTGATTGGTTTACGTGGACCTTTACGCGTACGCGCATTGGTCTTAGTACGTTGCCCACGAAGTGGCAGGCTACGACGATGGCGGAGACCACGATAACAACCAAGATCCATAAGACGCTTGATGTTCATTGAAATCTCACGACGTAAGTCACCTTCTACAGCATATTTGGCGACTTCTTCGCGTAGGATATCTATTTGAGCTTCGCTCAATTCCTTGATCTTAGCATCTTCAGCAATTGAAGTAGCAGCACAGATTGCTCTTGCGCTTGTACGTCCAATACCAAAAATAGCAGTCAATGCGATGACTGTATGCTTTTGATCAGGAATGTTAATGCCAGCGATACGGGCCACTATGCACTCCTTAAATGTTAAAGGCTATCTGCGAAAAGCCCGAAAGGATACTCGACAGACAACAAATTTGCAAACAATATTTTTAGTCAGCCCATTATTGGGCTGACCAACTTCTTACTTAGCCTTGACGCTGTTTGTGTTTAGGTTCAACACATATAACGCGAACAACACCACTACGCTTGACGATCTTGCAATTACGGCAGATCTTCTTCACGGAAGCTCGAACTTTCATTTCATCACTCCGTAAAAGCTAACTTATTTTCCAAAGCGATCTAAATTCGCTTTGTTGACTAGATTAGCTTTCTTCATCACAGACTCATACTGATGAGACATCATATGGGTCTGAACCTGAGCCATGAAGTCCATGATCACGACTACTATAATTAGTAGCGAAGTACCGCCAAAATAGAACTGTACTTTCCACGCAATTAACATGAACTCCGGAATTAAGCAGATAAAGGTAATATACAACGCACCCGCTAAGGTTAAACGTGTCATTACTTTATCAATGTAACGCGAAGTCTGTTCACCGGGACGAATCCCAGGAATGAATGCACCACTCTTTTTCAAATTATCAGCTGTTTCGCGTGGATTAAAAACCAACGCAGTATAGAAGAAACAGAAAAAGATAATTGCTGTCGCATACAATAATGAATACAGCGGTTGTCCAGGGGACACAGCTAAAGCGAAATCGCTTAGCCATGACATAGACTCATTTTGTCCAAACCACTGAGCCAGTGTGCCTGGAAACAAAATAATGCTGGATGCAAATATTGGTGGAATTACACCTGCCATATTTACTTTAAGTGGTAAATGAGTGCTTTGTGCAGCAAAAACCTTACGGCCTTGTTGACGTTTAGCATAGTTAACAACGATTCGACGCTGTCCACGTTCCACAAACACTACAAAATAAGTTACAGCAAATACAATAACCGCGAGCAACAGTAGTACCAATACATTCAAGTCACCTTGACGCGCCTGCTCGGCTGTTGAGCCGATAGCCGATGGTAATCCTGCAACAATACCTGCGAAAATTAATATCGAGATACCATTACCAATACCACGTTCGGTAATCTGTTCGCCTAACCACATCAGGAACATAGTTCCTGTGACTAAACTTACAACAGCAACAAAGTAAAAACCAAATCCAATATTGGCCACGAGGCCAGGAACTAAATTCGGTAAACCTGTCGCGATACCGATAGATTGCAATGTACCCAGTACAAGTGTGCCATATCTAGTATATTGACTTATCTTTTTACGCCCTGACTCGCCTTCTTTTTTCAATTCAGCAAGTGCAGGATGCACAACAGTCAATAACTGCATAATAATCGATGCCGAAATATACGGCATGATACCTAATGCGAAGATAGAGGCACGCTCTAAAGCACCACCCGAGAACATGTTAAACATGCCAAGGATGGTATCTTTTTGCTGAGCAAAAAGCTCTGCTAATACAGCTGCGTCAATACCAGGAATTGGTACAAACGAACCGGCTCTAAAGACGATAATCGCACCAATCACGAACAGAAGGCGAGTTTTCAGTTCAGATAAACCACCTTTCGCGCTTTTTAAATCAAGTCCTGGTTTTGCCATCGACGTATTATTCCTCGATCTTGCCACCGGCAGCTTCAATAGCTGCACGTGCACCTTTGGTTACCTTTAGACCTTTTACAGTCACAGGGCGCTCAATGGTACCTGAAAGAACGATTTTCGCAAACTGGATATTGCGAGTAATAACGTTCGCAGCTTTCAGAGTGTTTAAATCGATGACATCACCGTTAACTTTTGCTAGTTCGAGTAAACGAACTTCAGCTGAAACCAAAGCTTTGCGAGATGTAAAGCCGAACTTAGGTAAACGGATTTTAAGAGGCATTTGACCGC
Source organism: Shewanella glacialimarina (assembly GCF_020511155.1). Classification (NCBI taxonomy): domain Bacteria; kingdom Pseudomonadati; phylum Pseudomonadota; class Gammaproteobacteria; order Alteromonadales; family Shewanellaceae; genus Shewanella; species Shewanella glacialimarina. The sequence goes on from NZ_CP041216.1 coordinate 4,273,864, forward strand.
CTTCAAAACCTACACGCACACCGCCGCCAGAACGAGACTTTTGTCCCTTATGACCACGACCTGCTGTTTTACCTAAACCTGAACCAATACCTCGGCCAACACGCTTAGGAGCAGATTTAGAACCTGCTGCTGGAGATAGAGTATTTAGACGCATTATCCTAATTCCTCCACCGAAACCATGTAGTAAACCTTGTTAATCATACCGCGAACTGAAGGAGTATCTTCAAGCTCAACTGTATGACCAATACGGCGCAGACCTAAACCTGTTAGGGTAGCTCGGTGTTTTGGTAAACGACCGATACTGCTTTTGGTCTGTGTTACTTTAACTGTTTTAGTAGCCATGGTGCATTATCCCCGAATTTCGTCAACATTCAGGCCACGTTTAGCAGCGATTTGAGCAGGTGACTTCATGTGCACCAACGCATCGACTGTAGCGCGAACGATGTTGATCGGGTTAGTAGAACCGTATGCTTTTGACAGAACGTTATGAACGCCTGCTACTTCCAATACGGCACGCATTGCGCCACCGGCAATAATACCGGTACCTTGTGATGCAGGTTGCATGTACACAAGTGATCCAGTATGACGACCTTTAACTGGGTGATGCAGAGTACCTGCATTCAACTCAACGGTCACAATGTTACGACGCGCTTTTTCCATAGCTTTTTGAATCGCTGCTGGAACTTCACGTGCTTTACCATAGCCATAGCCAATCTTACCGTTACCGTCACCCACTACTGTTAGTGCTGTGAAGCTAAAGATACGACCGCCCTTAACTACTTTAGAAACACGATTAACTGCAATCAATTTTTCTTGCAAATCGTCTTTTTGCTGAGCTTCTAATTTAGCCATTTATAACCCCTTAGAACTTCAGGCCAGCTTCACGAGCAGCGTCTGCTAATGCAGCCACACGTCCGTGATACTTGAAACCAGAACGGTCGAACGCAACAGTAGCCACGCCCTTCTCGATCGCACGCTCAGCAACTAGTTTACCAATTGCTTTGGCCGCATCTACGTTTCCGGTACTCTTTAGTTGCTCTTTAACTGTTTTTTCAACAGTTGAAGCGGCAGCTAACACCTGAGCTTCAGGACTAATAACCTGAGCATAAATGTGACGCGGTGTACGATGTACAACCAGACGATTCACGCCTAGCTCTTGGATCTTCTTACGTGCACGAGTAGCGCGACGTAAGCGAGATGTTTTCTTATCCATATCGCGTTACCTACTTCTTCTTAGCCTCTTTACGGCGTACAACTTCGTCGTCATAGCGAACACCTTTACCTTTATAAGGCTCTGGTGGACGGTAACCACGAATGTTTGCAGCAACTTGACCAACCAACTGTTTATCAACGCCTGTTAGGACGATTTCAGTTTGGCTAGGACATTCTACTGTCACGCCTGCGGGTAGCTTGTGTACTAATGGATGTGAGAAACCTAATGTTAAGTCCAAGTCACTACCAGCGATCTTCGCACGGTAACCTACACCAACAAGTTTAAGTTTTTTCACAAAACCTTGAGATACACCAACAACCATATTGTTTACTAGTGCACGTGCAGTACCTGCCTGTGCCCAAGCTTTTTCAAAGCCTTCGACAGGTAGAAACTTAACTTGTGCATCTTCGATAACAACATTTACCGCATTGTTGATTACTCGAGTCAGACTTCCTTTACTGCCTTTGACAGTTAAAGTCTGTTCGTTTAAAGTCACCTCTACGTCAGCAGGGATAGTGACTGGTGCTTTTGCAACACGAGACATTACTAACTCCTTACGCTACGTAGCAGATAACCTCGCCACCCGAGCCAAATTGGCGGGCGGCACGATCAGTCATCAAGCCTTTAGAAGTGGACACAATTGCGATACCCAGACCGCCCATAACCTTTGGAAGTTCGTCTTTACCTTTGTAAATACGAAGACCAGGACGGCTTACGCGCTGGATAGTCTCAACGACTGGTTTGCCTTGAAAGTACTTTAATGTAATTTCTAATTCAGGCTTAGCTTCATCTGCTACGGCGTAGTCAGTAATGAAACCTTCATCTTTAAGTAATTTCGCAATTGCTACTTTTAACTTAGCTGAAGGCATCTTTACAGATACGTGGTTAGCAGCTTGGCCGTTACGAATACGGGTTAACATATCCGCAATAGGATCTTGCATGCTCATATTAGCTTACTCCGTACAAGTGCTTACCAGCTGGCCTTACGTAGGCCAGGAACTTCACCGCGCATGGTTGCTTCACGTAATTTAATACGGCTTAAGCCGAATTTACGTAAGAAGCCATGTGGGCGACCAGTTTGATTACAGCGATTGCGTTGACGCGATGCGCTTGAATCACGTGGTAGTGCTTGCAACTTAAGTACCGCATCCCAACGATCTTCTTCCGAAGTCTCTGGGCTGCTGATAGTAGCTTTAAGTGCTAGACGCTTTTCAGCATACTTAGCTACGAGCTGTGCACGTTTTGCTTCACGTGCTTTCATAGAAGTTTTAGCCATTATGCTACCCTTATTTCTTAAATGGGAAGTTAAAAGCGGTCAACAAAGCACGACCTTCTTCATCATTTTTCGCAGTAGTAGTGATAACAATATCCATACCACGAATCTTATCGATTTTATCGTAATCGATCTCAGGGAAGATGATCTGTTCTTTCACACCCATTGCGTAATTACCACGACCGTCAAACGCTTTAGCGCTTAAGCCACGGAAATCACGAATACGTGGGATTGCAATGTCAACTAGACGCTCTAAAAATTCCCACATGCGCTCACCGCGCAGGGTAACTTTACAGCCTATAGGGTAGCCTTCACGGATTTTAAAGCCAGCAACTGATTTACGAGCAACAGTTACAATTGGCTTTTGGCCAGCGATTGCAGTCATGTCACGAAGCGCATGCTCCATAACTTTCTTATCTGCAACAGCTTCACCAACACCCATATTAAGGGTGATTTTATCAATCCGAGGGACTTGCATGACACTGCTATAACCGAACTTTTTAGCTAGTTCAGCGATCACAGTCTCTTGATATTTATCATGCAGTTTCGCCATCGTTTACTCCAAATTACTTAACGAGTTCGCTGTTCGATTTATAAAAACGGACTTTTTTGTCGTTTTCAAATCGGAAACCAACACGATCTGCCTTGCCTGTGGCTTGGTTAAAGATCGCTACGTTTGATGTTTGCATCGGTGCTTCTTTCTCGATAACGCCGCCAGCTACGCCCAATTGTGGGTTTGGCTTTTGGTGTTTCTTAACGAGATTGATGCCTTCAACAATTAATTTACCAGTAGGTAGAACTTGAGAAACCTTACCGCGTTTACCCTTGTCTTTACCTGCTAATACAATCACTTCGTCTTCACGACGGATTTTTGCTGCCATTTTGAAAGCTCCTTACAGTACTTCAGGTGCCAGAGAGACAATCTTCATAAATTGCTCAGTACGCAATTCACGTGTCACTGGTCCAAAGATACGAGTACCAATCGGTGCAAGGTTTGCGTTAAGCAATACCGCTGCATTCCGATCGAAGCGAATGACAGAACCGTCTGGACGACGTACGCCTTTCTTAGTACGGACTACCACCGCGTTATATACATCACCTTTCTTCGCTTTAGCGCGAGGAATCGCTTCTTTAACAGAAACTTTGATAATGTCGCCGATACCGGCATAACGACGATGAGAGCCACCCAAGACCTTAATACACTGAACTCTACGTGCGCCACTATTACATGCGACGTCTAGAGTCGATTGCATTTGGATCATTTTAAGTGCTCCGCTATCGTTACTACACAAATCCCAATATTGGGACAATATTTAGCCAAAAATGAGGATAGTTTTACTCAATTTTGGCGCGCAAGTATAACACCACAATATCGGATTGCATAGTAAAAAAACAAACGGCTCCAAAATAAGGAGCCGTTTAGATTAACCTAACATAAAATTAGGCTTTGGTTACTACTTCAGCTAGGGTCCAAGACTTAGTCTTAGATAGAGGACGACACTGACTAATAGTCACTATGTCACCTTCATTACACTGATTAGTTTCGTCATGTGCATGGATCTTAGTAGTACGCTTGATGTACTTCCCATAAATAGGATGTTTCACTTGGCGCTCAATAGCAACAGTAATAGATTTTTCCATTTTGTTGCTAATTACTTTACCTTGCAAAGTACGGATTTTATCAGACATTACGCACCTGCCTTAGAAGTAATAATGGTCTTAACACGTGCAATGTTACGACGCACTAGTTTCAACTGATTCGTTTGAGTCAATTGACCAGTAGCGTGTTGCATACGCAGGTTAAACTGCTCACGCAGCAGACCAAGTAATTCAGCGTTAAGTTCTTCAACGCTCTTTTCTCTTAGTTCGCTCGCTTTCATTACATCACCGTCTTAGTTACGAAGGTAGTCTTCAGAGGTAGTTTAGCTGATGCCAAAGCGAAGGCTTCACGAGCCAACGATTCAGGTACACCACCCATCTCATAAAGAACCTTACCAGGTTGAATCTGACATACCCAGTATTCAACGTTACCTTTACCTTTACCCATACGCACTTCAAGAGGCTTAGAGGTAATTGGTTTGTCAGGGAAAACTCGAATCCAAATTTGTCCTTGACGTTTAACATGACGTGTCATGGCACGACGTGCAGATTCGATTTGACGAGCAGTTAAACGGCCACGGCCGACTGCTTTCAAACCGAAAGTACCAAAGCTAACTTCAGTACCGTTCGCTAGACCGCGGTTGCGGCCTTTGAACATCTTGCGAAACTTCATACGTTTAGGTTGCAGCATTAAAGTTTCTCCTATTTACCACGAGGCTTACGCTTAGGTTGCTGCTTTGGCTCTTCAATAGCAGGCATCATACCGTCTAGAACTTCGCCTTTGAAGATCCAAACTTTAATACCAATCACACCATATTGCGTGTGACTTTCAGCTGTTGAATAGTCGATATCAGCACGTAAAGTATGTAAAGGTACACGACCTTCACGATACCATTCTGCACGTGCGATTTCAGCACCACCTAAACGGCCGCTAACTTGAACCTTGATGCCTTGAGCACCAATACGCATTGCGTTTTGAACCGCGCGCTTCATAGCACGACGGAACATAACACGGCGCTCTAATTGCTGTGCAATACTGTCAGCAACAAGCTTAGCGTCTAATTCAGGCTTACGGATTTCAGCGATGTTGATTTGAGCAGTAGTGCCTGTGATTTTAGACACATATGCACGTAGTACTTCAACGTCTTCACCTTTCTTACCAATCACAACACCTGGACGGGCAGTGTGAATAGTAACGCGGATGCTTTTCGCTGGGCGTTCAATGACAATCTTAGATACTGATGCGGCCTTTAACTTTTCAGTTAAATATTGACGCACTTCCCAGTCGCTGTTCAGATTATTTGCATAGTCTGATCCATCTGCGTACCAGGTAGAGATCCAAGGCTTAGTGATACCCAAACGGATACCATTAGGATGTACTTTCTGTCCCATTGCTCTCTTCTCCTAGCGATCTGATACAACCACAGTAATGTGGCTGGTACGCTTCATGATACGATCAGCGCGACCTTTGGCACGTGGCATGATACGCTTCATAGTTGGGCCTTCATCTACGAAGACGGCTCCAACTTTAAGCTCATCAATATCCGCACCTTCGTTGTGTTCGGCGTTTGCTATAGCTGAGTCAAGTACTTTTTTAACTAGTACGGCGGCTTTCTTGGGGCTGAATGTCAAAATCTCGAGTGCCTTAGAAACAGGCAATCCGCGAATTTGATCAGCAACTAGACGGGCCTTCTGCGCAGACGTACGAGCAAAACGATGTTTAGCTAAAACTTCCATCTTATTCCTCCCGTATTAACGCTTCTTCGCTTTCTTATCTGCAGCATGGCCGCGATAAGTGCGAGTTGGTGAAAATTCACCAAGCTTGTGGCCGATCATTTCGTCAGTTACGAACACAGGTACGTGCTGACGACCATTATGGACAGCGATGGTCAACCCAATCATATTAGGGATGATCATTGAGCGGCGAGACCAAGTTTTAATTGGCTTTTTATCTCCCGCTTCCATCGCTTTCTCTACCTTCTTCAGCAAGTGCAGGTCAATGAAGGGACCTTTCTTGAGAGAACGTGGCATGGCGAATCCTCTTACTATTTATTACGACGACGTACGATGTACTTGTCAGTGCGCTTATTACTACGAGTTTTGTAACCCTTAGTTGGCACACCCCATGGACTCACTGGATGGCGTCCACCAGAAGTACGGCCTTCACCACCACCATGTGGATGGTCTACTGGGTTCATTGCAACACCACGCACTGTTGGGCGTACGCCTCTCCAGCGCTTAGCACCTGCTTTACCTAATTGGCGTAGCATGTGTTCGGCATTTCCAACTTCACCAAATGTCGCGCGGCAATCAACTGGAACTTTACGCATTTCGCCAGAGCGAAGACGTAGAGTTGCATATGCGCCATCACGAGCAACAACTTGTACATAGGCACCAGCTGAACGAGCGATTTGAGCACCTTTACCAGGCTTCATTTCTACTGCGTGAACAACTGAACCAACAGGAATGTTGCGTAACGGTTTAGCGTTACCAGTTTTGATTTCAGCATCATTACCAGATTGGATTGGATCGCCAGATTTCATGCCTTTAGCAGCAAGAATATAACGACGCTCACCATCTGCGTATAATACTAAAGCAATGTGCGCAGTACGGTTTGGATCGTACTCAATACGCTCAACTTTTCCTGGAATTCCATCTTTATCGCGTTTGAAGTCGATTAGACGGTAATGTTGCTTGTGACCACCACCGATGTGACGGACAGTGATACGGCCAGTATTGTTACGGCCACCACTTTTAGTTTTTCTCGCCAACAGGCCAGCAAAAGGTTTACCCTTATGCAGATCCGTATTCACCACTTTAACTACGTGGCGACGACCTGGAGAGGTTGGCTTACACTTAATAACTGCCATGATAATTCTCCTTTGCTTACTCAGCGCCGCCGACGAAATCGATGTCAGCACCAGCAGCTAAAGTAACATAAGCTTTTTTCCAATCGCTGCGACGGCCAGTACGGGCGCCAGTACGTTTGGTTTTACCTTTGTTAACTAAAGTGCGAACTGTATCTACTTCAACTTCAAATAGCTTCGCTACTGCAGCTTTGATCTCTGCTTTAGTCGCATCGATTGCTACGCGGAAAACTACAGTGTTGTTTTTCTCTGCAACAACAGTACTCTTTTCAGAGATGTGCGGAGCAAGAATAACTTTTAGCAAACGTTCTTCGGTGATCATGCTAGCATCTCCTCAATTTGCTTCACTGCATCAGCAGTAACAAGAACAGTGTTAAACGCAATTAGACTTACTGGGTCTAGACCCGCAACGTCACGTACGTCAACTTTGTATAAGTTGCGAGCTGCTAAGAATAAATTCTCATCAACTTCTGCAGTAACAATTAGAACATCTTGTAAGTTCATTGCTGCTAATTTAGCTTTCAGCTCTTTAGTTTTAGGAGCTTCAACACTAAATGATTCAACAACAACTAGACGCTCTTGACGTACCAATTCCGAAAATATGCTACGAAGAGCACCACGGTACATCTTTTTGTTAACTTTTTGGCTGTGATCTTGAGTTTTAGCAGCGAATGTTACGCCACCGCCACGCCAGATCGGGCCTTTAACACTACCGGCACGAGCACGGCCAGTGCCTTTTTGGCGCCAAGGCTTTTTGCCTGAGCCAATAACTTCCGCGCGCGTCTTTTGGGCACGAGTGCCTTGACGTGCGTTTGCAGCGTAAGCTACAACTACCTGATGAACCAATGCCTCGTTAAAGTCACGGCCGAAGGTAGTTTCGGAAACTTCAAGAGCGCTCTGCGCGTCTTTCAATACCAATTCCATTACTATCTCCTCAGACCTTAAGCTTTAACTGCTGGCTTGATAATCAAGTCACCATTGGTAGCGCCTGGAACAGCGCCGCGTACTAATATCAAGTTACGCTCTGCATCAACACGTACAACGTGTAAATTTTGAGTAGTTACTTGTTCAGCACCCATATGGCCTGACATCTTCTTGCCTTTGAATACACGACCGGGCGTTTGGTTCTGACCGATAGAACCATTCGAGCGGTGAGCCAAAGAGTTACCGTGAGTCATATCTTGGGTACGGAAGTTCCAACGCTTGACGCCGCCTTGGAAACCTTTACCTTTTGATTGACCGGTAACGTCTACTTTCGCCACTTCTGCGAAAATATCAACATTAAGCTCAGCACCAACTTCAATGCCTTCGCCTTCACCATCTGCTAGACGCACTTCCCATAAACCACGACCGGCAACTACGCCGCCCTTGGCAAAATGACCTGCTTCTGCTTTAGTGATGCGATTGGCTTTTTTGGTACCTGTAGTTAACTGTAGTGCACGGTAGCCGTCAGTTTCTAAAGTTTTCACTTGAGTAACACGGTTGCCAGCTACTTCAATAACTGTTACTGGGATTGACGTACCATCTTCAGTGAAGATGCGAGTCATACCCACTTTACGACCAATAAGACCGATAGCCATCTCTCAAACCTCTTCTAAGGATCTCAATTAACCTAAGCTAATCTGAACGTCGACACCAGCCGCAAGATCTAAACGCATAAGCGCGTCTACTGTCTTTTCTGTTGGCTCTACGATGTCAACTAAGCGCTTGTGTGTACGAATTTCATACTGATCACGAGCATCTTTGTTAACGTGCGGAGAGATCAAAACGGTATAACGCTCTTTGCGTGTAGGTAGTGGAATAGGACCACGGACCTGCGCGCCTGTACGCTTAGCAGTTTCAACGATTTCCGCTGTAGACTGATCAATTAAACGATGATCAAAGCCTTTCAAGCGGATACGGATTCTTTGGTTCTGCATTGACCAGAGCTCCTAAAATGGACACATAAAAAATCACCCTCTTGCTACTTCCTGATCGGAAATGCAGAGCGAGATGATTTAACCGTTCGACTCCCAATCGGAGTCGCTATGAATATGAAAAGCCTAATCGACTCTTCTTTCGCTCACTGCACTAGTGCAGCGAGTGGGCAATTATACAGATCTGGTTTATAAGATCAAGGCCCTTTGTGCGTTATATTAAAATAAGTCTACACAATTCGTTGCGCAGCATTTTACACAATTATTGTCAAAATACTAGTAAATTTTTTACAAAAAAAAAGGAAGCCTAAGCTTCCTTTTTCAGTGTTAACTAAATTCGCAATTAAGCAATAATTTTAGCTACAACACCAGCACCAACTGTACGGCCACCTTCACGGATAGCGAAACGTAAACCGTCGTCCATCGCGATTGGGTAAATCAAAGTAACAACCATCTTGATGTTGTCACCAGGCATTACCATTTCTACACCTTCCGGCAATTCAATAGTACCAGTTACGTCCGTTGTACGGAAGTAGAACTGTGGACGGTATCCTTTGAAGAATGGAGTGTGACGTCCGCCTTCTTCTTTTGATAACACGTATACTTCTGATTCGAAAGTAGTGTGTGGGTTGATTGAACCAGGCTTAGCTAGTACTTGGCCACGTTCTACGTCATCACGCTTAGTACCACGTAATAACACACCACAGTTCTCGCCAGCACGACCTTCGTCAAGTAGCTTACGGAACATTTCTACACCAGTACAAGTTGTTTTAGTAGTGTCTTTAACACCTACAATTTCAACTTCGTCTGATACGCGTACAATACCACGCTCAACACGACCAGTTACCACTGTACCACGACCTGAAATCGAGAATACGTCTTCGATTGGTAGTAGGAATGGCTTATCGATGTCACGCTCTGGCTCTGGAATATAAGTATCTAAAGCTTCAGCTAGTTCAAGAATTTTAGCTTCCCATTCCGGCTGGCCTTCTAGTGCCTTAAGCGCAGAACCTTGGATAACTGGTAAGTCATCGCCTGGGAAGTCGTATTCTGAAAGAAGTTCACGAACTTCCATCTCTACTAATTCTAGTAATTCTTCGTCATCTACCATGTCACATTTGTTCATGAATACGATGATGAAAGGTACGCCAACCTGACGTGAAAGCAGGATGTGCTCACGAGTCTGTGGCATTGGGCCGTCTGTAGCAGCTACTACTAAGATTGCGCCGTCCATCTGTGCAGCACCAGTGATCATGTTTTTAACATAATCCGCGTGACCTGGACAGTCTACGTGTGCGTAGTGACGAACTGGTGTGTCATATTCGATGTGAGAAGTATTAATTGTAATACCGCGCTCACGCTCTTCTGGAGCGTTATCGATTTGAGCGAAGTTTTTAACTTCACCACCATAAGTCTTAGCTAACACAGCAGAAATAGCTGCAGTTAAAGTTGTTTTACCATGGTCAACGTGACCGATGGTGCCTACGTTTACGTGAGGCTTTTTACGTTCAAATTTAGCTTTTGCCACGATATATTCCTTTCTTTTCAGAAGTGCTCGTTTAATTCGAGCAATATAACATTTATGCCGTAACCAATATTAGTTACGAGATTCTATAATCGCTTTTGCAATGTTTTGTGGTGCATCTGCGTACTTCAAGAACTCCATAGAGTAAGAAGCACGGCCCTGAGATGCTGAACGCAAATCAGTCGCATAACCAAACATTTCAGATAGAGGGACTACGGCTTGGATAAGTTTAACACCAGCGATGCCATCTTCCATACCTTCAATTATGCCACGACGGCGGTTTAAGTCACCTACTACGTCGCCCATATAATTTTCAGGTGTAGTCACTTCTACTTTCATACAAGGTTCGAGCAACACGGGGGTAGCTTCTAGCGCACCCTTTTTGAAGCCCATAGAACCCGCAATCTTAAACGCCATCTCATTCGAATCCACATCATGATATGAACCATCGAATAAAGTGACCTTTACGTCAAGTACAGGGTAGCCAGCTAAAACGCCGTTCTTCATCTGTTCTTGAATACCTTTGTCAACGGCAGGAATAAATTCACGAGGAACTGTACCACCTACAATTTCATTGACAAATTCATAGCCTTCACCTTCTTCACGGGGATCAATTCTTAGCCATACATGACCAAATTGACCTCGCCCACCGGATTGGCGTATAAACTTACCTTCTACTTCAACACTGGAACGAATAGTCTCACGATAGGCAACCTGTGGTTTACCTACGTTACACTCAACACCAAATTCACGTCGCATACGATCTACGATAATGTCTAAGTGTAGCTCACCCATTCCAGATATCAGTATTTGAGCTGAATCATCATCGGTTTCGACCTTGAATGATGGATCTTCCGCTGCTAATTTTTGCAACGCAATGCCCATTTTATCTTGGTCTGCTTTTGAACGAGGCTCAACAGCAATGGTAATTACTGGTTCTGGGAACTCCATGCGCTCTAGAATCACTTTATGATCTATATCGCAAAGAGTATCACCGGTTGTGACATCTTTTAAACCAATTGCCGCAGCTATATCACCAGCGCGCACTTCTTTTAACTCAGAGCGATCATTTGCGTGCATTTGCACCATACGACCAATTCGTTCACGTTTCTGTTTAACAGAATTGTAAACGGCTGCACCTGATTGAAGTACACCGGAATATACGCGGATAAAGGTAAGTGTTCCAACAAATGGATCAGTTGCTATCTTAAAAGCTAATGCCGCAAAAGGGGCATTATCATCAGATGGACGTTCTACTTCTTGCTCGTCTTCATCAATACCTTTAATTGCAGGTACATCAACTGGCGCAGGCAAGAAATCGACCACCGCATCCAATACTGCCTGAACACCTTTGTTCTTAAATGCCGAACCGCAGGTTGCTAAGACAATTTCATTATTGATAGTGCGCTGACGCAATGCATGCTTAATCTCAATTTCTGATAGCTCACCTGTTTCCAAGTATTTATCCATCAGTTCATCAGAGGCTTCAGCAGCGGCTTCCATAAGGTACTCACGCATATCTGCCGCCTTAGCAACAAGATGTGCTGGAATTTCTTCATAAGTGAATGTCATCCCTTGGTCTTCTTCAGACCAATTGATGGCTTTCATCTTAATCAAATCAATAACCCCTTTAAAATCCTCTTCTGTACCAATATTCATTTGAATAGGTACACAAGTGGCTCCAAGACGATTACGGATTTGTTTGATAACACGGTCAAAGTCAGCACCTGTACGATCCATCTTGTTAACAAATACAATGCGCGGAACGCGATATTTGTCAGCTTGACGCCATACGGTTTCTGATTGAGGTTCAACGCCTGATGAGCCACAGAAGACAACAACTGCACCATCTAACACACGTAATGAACGCTCAACTTCAATAGTGAAATCAACGTGACCTGGGGTATCGATGATATTAATACGGTGTTCAGTGAACTGAGCATCCATACCACGCCAGAAAGTGGTAACAGCAGCCGAGGTAATTGTAATACCACGCTCTTGCTCTTGTACCATCCAGTCCGTTGTGGCGGCGCCGTCATGCACCTCACCAATTTTATGAGACAGACCGGTATAGAACAAAACACGTTCAGTTGTGGTAGTTTTACCTGCGTCCACATGAGCGACGATGCCGATATTTCGGTAACGCTCAATTGGGGTTGTACGAGCCACGATTATACCCTCTCAACTAAAGCAAAATTTGCTTTAGACAATATCAACAATATGGAGCGGGCTAATGCCCGCTCCATTATATTACCAACGGTAATGAGCAAACGCTTTGTTAGCTTCTGCCATGCGGTGAACGTCTTCACGTTTCTTAACCGCAGTACCTTTGTTTTCAGACGCATCTAGCATTTCACCTGCTAGACGTAGAGCCATAGATTTTTCACCACGTTTGCGAGCAGCTTCAACTAACCAGCGCATCGCTAGTGCGTTACGACGCACTGGACGAACTTCACATGGTACTTGATAAGTAGAACCACCAACGCGACGAGATTTAACTTCGACTGATGGACGTACGTTATCAAGAGCTGCTTCAAGGATTGATAAATGATCTTCGCTTTTCTTTTCAGCGACAACATCTAACGCCTTGTAGATAATTTTTTCTGCAGTCGACTTTTTGCCGTCTTGCATAATGACGTTGATGAACTTAGCCAACAACTCACTGTGAAACTTTGGATCTGGTAGGATTTTACGTTGTCCTACAACGCGACGTCTTGGCATATTAATTCTCCGTATGCTTCAGGTATTTCCAAAACTGGAATGTTAAATAATACTAGCTTGGCCTTACTTCTAACGGGATACGTTAAGACTTAGGACGCTTAGCACCGTATTTAGAACGGCCTTGGCGACGTGTAGTCACGCCTGCACAATCTAATGCGCCACGAACAGTGTGGTAACGCACACCAGGTAAGTCTTTAACACGACCACCACGGATTAGGATTACACTATGCTCTTGCAAGTTATGGCCTTCACCACCGATGTACGAAGTTACTTCGAAACCGTTAGTAAGACGCACACGAGCTACTTTACGTAGGGCAGAGTTAGGTTTTTTTGGTGTTGTAGTGTACACACGAGTACAAACACCACGTTTTTGTGGGCACGCATTCAACGCAGGCACATTAGTCTTTTCGACTTTTGGCGCACGTGGCTTACGTACCAACTGGTTTACAGTTGCCATGTATAGCTCCGACAGTTGAATTACTCAACAATTAGGTGTGAAAAATCTATATCCCACAATGGTGGGACGCGGAATTTTAGAAAGGTAATGCCAATCTGTCAAGAAATAGCCAACTTTTGATCGAAATTCGAATAAAAAAGGCGCCAAAGGCGCCTTTTTTAACATTTTCGCAACTTAATTTTAGCTTCCTGCCAAATTAAGTAAGTCTGCTAAGTTCTGTTCAGCTTCGCTTGCGGTCACTTTTGGTGCTTCAACCTTGCCACCAGAAGCGGCTGCTTTAGCACGTTCTTCGTTACGAGTCTTGTGATAAGCATAACCAGTACCCGCTGGGATCAAACGACCTACGATTACGTTTTCTTTCAGACCACGTAATGGATCGCTCTTGCCACCGACGGCTGCTTCAGTTAGAACACGAGTCGTTTCTTGGAACGATGCTGCAGAGATGAATGATTCGGTAGCCAAAGAAGCTTTGGTAATACCTAATAAATCACGCTCAAACAATGCCGGCATCTTGCCTTGCGCTTCGAGTTCGCGGTTAGCGATCTTAACGCGAGCCACTTCAGCTTGCTCACCTTCTAAGAAATCAGTGTCGCCTGAAGATGTGATAATACACTTACGTAGCATCTGACGAATGATCACTTCGATATGCTTATCGTTGATCTTCACACCCTGGAGGCGATAAACGTCCTGTACTTCGTTAACGATGTAGTTTGCTACATGATGTATACCACGAAGACGTAAGATGTCGTGTGCCGCTTCAGGGCCGTCAGCAATAACTTCACCACGTTCGACTTTTTCACCTTCGAACACGTTCAAGTTACGCCACTTAGGGATCATTTCTTCATAATGTTCACTGCCATCTGCAGGAGTGATCACTAGACGACGTTTACCCTTAGTTTCCTTACCGAACGAAATCGTACCAGAGATTTCTGCAAGAATTGCAGGCTCTTTTGGCTTACGCGCTTCGAATAAATCAGCAACACGTGGAAGACCACCGGTGATGTCGCGTGTTTTAGACGATTCCTGCGGAATACGTGCTAATGCGTCACCAACGTTAATTTTCGCGTTATCATCTTTTGCTACGATCGCATTACCCGGTAAGAAGTATTGAGCTGGTACTTCAGTACCAGGGATCATTAAGTCATTACCATTAGCATCCACTAAGCGGATTGCTGGGCGCATTTCTTTACCCGCCGAAGTACGTGCGCCAACGTCAAGTACAACAACAGAAGAAAGACCTGTTAACTCATCTGTTTGACGTGTCATGGTTACGCCGTCGATCATATCAACGAACTTAACTGTACCGGCAACTTCAGAAATAATTGGATGCGTATGTGGATCCCAGTTAGCAATTATATCGCCAGCTGACACTTCAGTATCTTCCAGTTTTTCTAAAACTGTACCGTAAGGCACTTTGTAACGTTCTTTCTCACGACCAAGCTCATCGATGATTGCTAGCTCAGAAGAACGAGAAACAATTACAAGCTTGCCGTCAATGTTAGAAACATGCTTAGCATTGTGTAACTTCAGAGAACCCGAGTTCTTAACTTGAACGTTGTTTTCAGCAGAAGCTCGAGATGCCGCACCACCAATGTGGAACGTACGCATTGTTAACTGTGTACCTGGTTCACCAATTGACTGTGCTGCAACAACACCAATGGCTTCACCGTGGTTAATGATATGGCCACGAGCCAGATCACGACCGTAACATGCCGCACAAACACCAAAGTCAGTATCACATGTAATTACAGAGCGTACGATAACTTCATCGATGCTGTGCTCTTCTAATGTGTCACACCATGCTTCATCTAATAGTGTGTTACGAGGCGCTAATACTTCTTCAGTACCTGGCTTCATCACATCAATTGCGACAACACGGCCCAATACGCGTTCACGTAATGGCTCAACAACATCACCACCTTCAATAAGCGGCTTCATTGTTAAACCGTGTTCAACACCACAATCATCTTCAATAACCACTAAATCTTGTGCAACGTCAACAAGACGACGAGTTAGATAACCCGAGTTAGCTGTTTTCAATGCGGTATCGGCAAGACCTTTACGCGCACCGTGAGTAGAAATAAAGTACTGAAGTACGTTTAGGCCTTCACGGAAGTTAGCCGTAATTGGGGTTTCGATAATTGAGCCATCAGGCTTAGCCATCAAACCACGCATACCCGCTAGCTGACGGATCTGTGCAGCACTACCACGAGCGCCCGAGTCAGCCATCATATAGATGCTGTTGAACGAAGCTTGTTGCTCTGGCACGCCATCACGGTTAATCACTGTCTCAATTGACAGGTTTTCCATCATAGCTTTCGATACTTTTTCGTTGGCAGATGCCCAGATATCGATAACTTTGTTGTAACGTTCACCCGCAGTCACAAGACCAGACTGGAACTGCTCTTGAATTTCAAGCACTTCAGCTTCAGCGTCTGCAACTAAGGTATATTTCTCGTCAGGAATAACCATGTCATCGATACCTACAGAGGCACCAGAGATGGTTGCAAAACGGAAACCGGTATACATTAACTGGTCAGCAAAGATAACAGTATCTTTAAGACCTAGTTGACGATAACAAGTGTTCAACAATTTAGAAATCTGCTTCTTACCCATGTTTTGGTTAACCAAATCATATGATAAGCCTTCTGGCAGAATTAACGATAAAAGTGCACGGCCGACTGTGGTATCAACGATACGAGTCGCTTTAGTTCTTTCACCATCTTCAGCAATAGTAGTTTCAGTTATACGTACTTTAACGCGTGCATGTATCTCTGCAGCACCAGTAGCATATGCTTTCTCTACTTCTGACACATCAGCGAATGCCATACCTTCACCGCGGCCATTAATGCATTCGCGGCTAGTGTAGTACAAACCTAATACAACGTCTTGAGACGGCGTAATTACTGGCTCACCGTTAGCAGGTGACAGAATGTTGTTGGTAGACATCATTAGCGCACGAGCTTCTAATTGAGCTTCAAGCGTTAATGGTACGTGTACCGCCATTTGGTCACCGTCGAAGTCAGCGTTATACGCCGCACAAACTAACGGATGTAATTGAATCGCTTTACCTTCAATCAGAACAGGTTCAAAGGCTTGAATACCGAGTCTGTGAAGTGTTGGTGCACGGTTAAGCATGACTGGATGTTCACGAATCACTTCGTCTAATACATCCCATACTTCAGCCTGTTCACGCTCAACCATTTTCTTAGCAGCTTTAATAGTCGTTGCTAAACCACGACCTTCTAACTTGCCATAGATGAATGGTTTGAATAGCTCAAGTGCCATCTTCTTAGGAAGACCACACTGGTGCAAACGTAAAGTAGGACCTACGGTAATTACCGAACGGCCTGAATAGTCAACACGCTTACCTAGTAAGTTTTGACGGAAACGACCTTGCTTACCTTTGATCATATCAGCCAAAGATTTTAAAGGACGTTTGTTAGAACCGGTAATAGCACGACCGCGACGACCGTTATCTAATAGCGCATCAACTGACTCTTGCAACATACGTTTTTCGTTACGTACGATAATGTCAGGCGCAGCTAAATCTAACAGACGCTTCAAACGGTTGTTACGGTTAATCACACGACGGTATAGATCGTTAAGATCAGATGTCGCGAAACGACCACCATCTAACGGCACTAATGGACGTAGATCAGGTGGAAGAACCGGTAATACTTTTAAGATCATCCACTCTGGTTTGTTACCAGATGTGAAGAATGCTTCCATCAATTTCAAACGCTTAGTCACTTTTTTGCGACGAGTTTCTGAATTGATTGATGGTAATTCTTCGCGCATTTGCTCGATTTGTTGCTCAAGATCGATAGCACGTAGCAATTCTAAAACTGCCTCAGCACCCATCTTAGCTTCGAACTCATCGCCGTACTCTTCTAACGCATCTAAATACGTTTCTTCAGTCAGCATTTGGCCGCGCTCAAGCGTGGTCATGCCAGGCTCGATCACTACAAATGATTCAAAGTATAGAACACGCTCAATATCACGTAACGTCATATCTAGCATTAAGCCGATACGAGACGGTAATGATTTTAAGAACCAAATGTGGGCAACTGGGCTAGCCAGTTCAATGTGACCCATGCGCTCACGACGCACTTTAGTCTGGGTAACTTCTACGCCACACTTTTCACAAATGACACCACGATGCTTCAAACGCTTGTATTTACCACACAAACATTCGTAATCTTTAACCGGACCAAAGATACGCGCACAGAACAAACCTTCACGTTCAGGTTTGAATGTACGGTAGTTAATCGTTTCTGGTTTTTTAACTTCACCAAATGACCAAGAGCGGATTAGATCAGGCGAAGCCAATCCAATTTTAATTCCGCTAAATTCTTCAGTCTTGCTTTGCTGTTTAAGAAACTTTAATAAGTCTTTCACGTTTCTCTCCTGAAGGAGTTAAACCAGGTGCTTTGCTGATGCAAAGCACCCTTGGTTACCAAACATTGCTTAAGTGCGATGCTTACCCTTGATCCAGCTCGATATTAATACCGAGTGAACGAATTTCTTTCAACAATACGTTGAAAGATTCAGGCATGCCTGGCTGCATCTGATGGTTACCGTCGACGATGTTTTTATACATCTGAGTACGACCGTTAACGTCATCTGACTTAACCGTTAGCATTTCCTGCAGAGTATATGCTGCACCGTATGCTTCAAGTGCCCACACTTCCATCTCACCGAAACGTTGACCACCGAATTGAGCTTTACCGCCCAATGGTTGTTGAGTCACTAAGCTGTACGAACCGGTTGAACGGGCGTGCATCTTGTCATCAACTAAGTGGTTCAGTTTAAGCATATACATATAACCAACGGTTACTTTACGCTCAAACTCGTTACCGGTACGGCCGTCACATAATGTTAACTGACCAGACTCAGGTAAGCCTGCAAGAGCAAGCATCTGCTTGATCTCTTTCTCTTTAGCACCATCGAAAGCGGGTGTTGCTATTGGGATACCACCTTTAAGGTGAGTCGCCAAACGCACAACTTCATCATCAGTAAACGAGTCGATATCAACGCGCTGTAACACGTCATCGCCTAACTCATAAACTTGTTTGATGTAATCACGAAGTACGGCAATTTCACGTTGCTCTTCAAGCATAGCGGTAATCTTATTACCAATGCCTTTCGCAGCAGCACCCATGTGGACTTCTAATACCTGACCGATGTTCATACGCGATGGTACGCCCAATGGGTTAAGTACGATGTCTACTGGATTACCTTCTTCATCATATGGCATATCTTCGACTGGACAAATCTTCGAGATAACACCTTTGTTACCATGACGACCAGCCATTTTATCACCAGGCTGGATAGTACGCTTAACCGCTAAGTAAACCTTAACAATTTTAAGTACGCCAGGTGCTAAATCATCACCTTGAGTGATCTTACGACGCTTAGTTTCAAACTTCTTATCAAAGTCAGCGCGCAGCTCTTCGTGCTGTTCAGCTAACTGTTCAAGTTCAGTCTGTTTTGCTTCATCGTCAATCACTTGGATTAGCAAGTCTTTACGTGGTAACTCAGCTAACTTAGCTTCAGAGAAACCGGCAGCCAATAACAAGTTACGCGCACGGCCTAATACACCGTCTTCAAGGATCTTGAACTCTTCGCCTAAGTCTTTACGAGCTTGGCGAACATGCATGTCTTCGATTTCAAGAGCACGCTTGTCTTTTTCAACGCCGTCACGGGTAAATACCTGGACGTCGATGATGGTGCCTTTCACTGAGTTAGGAACACGTAGTGAGCTGTCCTTAACATCTGAAGCTTTCTCACCAAAAATAGCTCGGAGTAGTTTCTCTTCTGGAGTTAATTGTGTTTCACCCTTAGGTGTCACTTTACCCACAAGAATATCGCCGCCCTTCACTTCTGCACCAATATAAACGATACCAGATTCATCTAATTTAGATAAAGCAGACTCGCCTACGTTTGGAATATCAGCTGTGATTTCTTCGCTACCCAATTTAGTATCACGAGCAATACAAGAAAGCTCTTGGATATGGATAGTAGTGAAACGATCTTCTTGCGCAACGCGCTCAGAAATTAAGATCGAATCTTCGAAGTTATAACCATTCCAAGGCATGAACGCGATGCGCATGTTTTGACCTAGGGCCAATTCGCCAAGATCCGTAGAAGGACCATCAGCTAACACATCACCACGAACCACTGGATCACCAGCAAAACAACAAGGACGTTGGTTAATACAGGTATTTTGGTTTGAACGGGTATATTTTGTTAGGTTATAAATGTCGATACCCGCTTCGCCTGCGCGGAGCTCGTCTTCATTTACTTTAACAACGATACGGCTAGCATCAACATAGTCAACCACACCGCCACGCTTAGCCACAACCACAACACCAGAGTCAACAGCAAGAGTACGTTCAATACCGGTACCTACTAACGGCTTATCAGCACGCAGTGTAGGAACGGCTTGACGTTGCATGTTTGCACCCATCAATGCACGGTTAGCATCATCGTGTTCTAAGAACGGAATTAATGACGCTGCAACAGAAATAATCTGTTGTGGCGAAACGTCCATGTACTGAACGTCAGCAGCACGCATAAAGGTAGATTCACCTTTATGACGACATGCAATTTGGTCTTCAACCATACGGCCAGCAGCATCAACTTCGATGTTAGCCTGTGCAATAACGTAACGACCTTCTTCGATTGCTGATAAGTATTCAACCTCATCAGTAATCACACCCTCTACCACTTTACGGTATGGCGTTTCTAGGAAGCCGTACGAGTTTGTACGAGCAAAACTGGCTAGCGAGTTGATTAGACCAATGTTTGGCCCCTCAGGGGTCTCAATTGGACATAAACGACCATAGTGAGTTGGATGTACGTCACGGACTTCAAAGCCTGCGCGTTCACGGGTCAAACCACCAGGACCAAGGGCAGAAATACGACGTTTATGCGTCACCTCTGACAATGGATTGTTTTGGTCCATAAACTGTGACAACTGTGAAGAACCGAAAAACTCTTTCACTGCCGCAGAAATTGGCTTAGCGTTAATTAAGTCTTGCGGCATTAATTCGTTTAAATCGCCTAAAGATAGACGTTCACGAACCGCACGCTCAACACGGACTAGACCAACACGGAATTGGTTTTCAGCCATCTCACCTACGCTACGAATACGACGGTTACCTAAGTGGTCAATATCGTCGACTTCATCGTAACCGTTACGGATTTCGATGATTTTCTTCATAACACAAACGATGTCTTCTTTCGATAGAACGCCTGAACCTTCATCTTCAGCAATCTCAAGACGACGGTTAAACTTCATACGACCTACTTTTGATAAGTCATAACGTTCTTCACTGAAGAATAGGTTTTGGAATAAACCTTCAGCAGCATCTTTGGTTGGTGGCTCGCCAGGACGCATCATACGGTAGATTTCAACTAGCGCTTCTAAGCGGTTAGTTGTTGAATCTATGCGCAGTGTATCTGCGATATAAGCACCATGATCAAGATCATTGATAAATAACGTATCAATTTCTTTAATGCCGGCTAATGACAAATTAGCTAAATCTTCTAAAGAGATTTCGCTGTTTGCTGTCACTAATACTTCACCAGTATCTTCATCGATATAATCTTGTGCAGCATACTTACCAACAATATAATCCACTGGCACTTCAAGCTCAGTGGTGTTGGTTTTTTCAAGTTGCTTAATATGGCGCGCAGTAATACGACGGCCAGCTTCAACTAACAGACTGCCTTCAGCATCTTTAATGTCATAGCTAGCTGTCTCACCGCGTAAGCGATCAGGAACTAATGACATCACTAAAGAATCTTTCTTAATCTTGAACTGAATACGCTCAAAGAATAAGTCTAGGATGTCTTGAGTAGAAAAATCTAACGCACGTAGCATGATAGTCGCAGGTAATTTACGACGACGGTCAATACGGACGAATAATGCGTCTTTAGGATCGAATTCAAAGTCAAGCCATGAACCACGGTAAGGAATAATACGTGCGTTATAAAGCACTTTACCGGAAGAGTGGGTTTTACCACGGTCATGATCAAAGAATACGCCAGGACTACGGTGTAACTGAGACACAATAACACGCTCAGTACCGTTGATAACGAACGTACCGTTATCAGTCATCAATGGGATATCACCCATGTAGACTTCTTGTTCTTTGATATCTTTTACTGTGCCAGCTGCAGCTTCACGATCAAACAACACCATGCGTAATTTAACGCGTAGTGGAGCTGAATAAGTGACACCACGGATCTGACATTCTTTCACATCAAAAACTGGCTCGCCTAGTTTGTAGCTGACATATTGCAGCTCAGAATAACCAGAAAAGCTCTTGATAGGAAAAACGCTACGAAATGCCGCTTCAAAACCGCGTTCACCCGTAGGATCTTGATCGGTGAACTTCTTAAAAGAGTCTAACTGGATAGACAATAGATAAGGGATGTCCAAAACCTTTGGACGCTTACCAAAATCTTTGCGAATACGCTTCTTTTCAGAATAGGAGTAAACCATGGGTTTCCTCTACTTACTAATGTGACCAAGACTGAAATATATTAATTTTTTAATATAAATCAGCGCGTTTGCCCGTCACCGTTGTCGCAAGAACCTAACCAGTAATCTCTGCTAGGAACTGCTAAAACTGGCGATAAACGGTGAATAAAAAATCGCCTGCGCATAAAGCGCAAAAAAGGCCGACGGTTAAAAAACCGCCAGCCTTCACCCAATTGCTTGGGTGAGTAAGTTAATTAAAACTTACTTAACTTCAACAGATGCGCCAGCAGCTTCTAATTCAGCTTTAAGTGCAGCAGCTTCTTCTTTAGAGATAGCTTCTTTAACAGCAATCGGTGAAGATTCAGACATAGTCTTAGCTTCTTTCAGGCCTAGACCTGTAGCGCTACGTAGTGCTTTAATAACAGCAACTTTGTTTTCGCCGTGTGAAGTAAGAATTACGTCGAATTCTGTTTGCTCTTCAGCAACAGCAGCATCGCCGCCACCAGAAACTACTGCAGCTGCAGCAGAAACGCCGAATTTTTCTTCCATTGCTTCGATTAGTTCAACAACTTCCATTACAGACATTGCTGCGAAAGCTTCTAAGATTTGGTCTTTAGTGATAGACATTAGAAATATTTCCTATTGTTCTGAATTCAATTTTATTAAGCGGCCAACTTATAATTAAGCGGCTTCTTGTTTTTGATCGCGAAGGGCGGCCAATGTACGTACGAACTTGCCAGCAGATGCTTCTTTCATAGTCATCATTAACTGAGCTAGTGCTTCGTCGTATGTTGGTAGTTTCGCTAAACGATCAATATCAGCTGCAGGGATAAACATCCCTTCGAAAGCTGCACCTTTAACTTCAAACTTTGCTTGCTCTTTAGCGAAATCTTTTAAAAGACGCGCTGCAGCACCTGGGTGCTCTAGAGAGAAAGCGATTAAAGTTGGGCCAGTAAACGTTTCTGCAAGGCATTCAAATGAAGTACCTTCAACAGCACGCTTAGCTAAAGTGTTACGTACTACGCGTACATAAACACCATTAGCACGAGCTGCTTTACGCAGAACGGTCATGGCACTTACAGTTACACCGCGTGAATCGGCGACAACTGCAGAAAGTGCACCTTTGGCAGCTTCGTTGACTTCAGCAACAATTGCCTTTTTGTCTTCGAGTCTTAATGCCATTAGGCTTTACTCCTGGATTCTACCTAGGGAAATCCCTAGTATTTACCAAACCAAATACAATATGTAGATGGCTACTTACGGTGCAGATTTTCCAGTAAAAAAATTTAGCTGGGGCCTGACACCGTCTACGCAGGAAATTAAGTAAATCTTACGATAAACACCTGCGGTCTTGGACGGAAACTCGCTTTGTACCCGAAATACCTTAACGTATTAAGTTAATATCAAGCAAAAGGAGCTTCAACCCACAATTTGCGCGCATTATAGACTAATGTGCGCTAATTGTAAAATTACTTAATGTCTTCCAAGCTAGCTTGGTCAACTGCAACACCTGCACCCATAGTGGTAGAGATGCTGACTTTTTTCACGTAAATGCCTTTAGCAACTGCAGGCTTAGCCTTTTTCAGTGCTGACACTAACGCTTCTAAGTTTTCTTTTAACTGTTCAGTCGTGAAATCCACTTTACCGATAGTAGTGTGGATAATACCGTTCTTGTCGTTGCGGTAACGAACTTGACCAGCTTTAGCATTCTTCACTGCTTCTGCAACGTTAGGCGTTACAGTACCAGTTTTAGGGTTAGGCATTAAACCACGTGGGCCTAAGATTTGACCTAACATACCAACAACGCGCATTGCGTCTGGTGATGCGATAACAACGTCAAAGTTCATTTCGCCAGCTTTAATTTGAGCCGCTAGGTCGTCCATACCCACAAGTTCAGCACCCGCAGCTTTAGCCGCTTCAGCGTTTGCACCTTGAGTGAATACAGCAACACGAACGTCACGACCAGTACCGTGTGGAAGTACAGTAGCACCACGCACGTTTTGATCTGATTTACGAGGATCGATACCAAGGTTAACAGCTACGTCAACACTTTCTACGAATTTAGCTGTTGCTAATTCTTTTAAAAGTGCTACTGCTTCGTTGATGTCATACTGCTTAGTACCATCAACTTTTTCGCGAATTACGCGAGCGCGTTTACTTAGCTTTGCCATTATATTAGTCCTCTACTACCAAACCCATTGAACGTGCAGTACCTTCAATTGAGCGAGTCATCGCTTCAATATCAGCACCAGTCATATCAGCCGCTTTAGATTCAGCAATTTCCTGAACAGCGCTACGCTTGATAGTTCCTACTTTCTGTGTATTAGGACGGCCTGAACCTGATTTCAAACCTGCTGCTTTAAGCAGTAGGAAAGATGCAGGTGGAGTCTTAGTTTCAAAAGTGAAAGAACGGTCACTGTATACAGTGATAACAACAGGAATTGGCATACCTTTTTCGAACTTTTCAGTACGAGCGTTGAATGCTTTACAGAATTCCATGATGTTCACACCTTTTTGACCTAAAGCAGGACCAACTGGTGGAGACGGGTTTGCAGCACCGGCTGCTACTTGTAGCTTAATATAAGCTTCAATCTTCTTTGCCATGTCGACATTTCCTCTATTTGGGTTCAAACGCATCTTGGCGACATGCCAATTTGCTCCCCCTGAAACAACGGGTGCGAATTATACAAAAATCCACACCCGCAAACAATCAATATTTTGTGGTTATTTTAATCAGCTTTTTTCAACTTGATGAAAATCAAGTTCAACAGGTGTTGAGCGACCAAAAATCATCACAGAAACTTTAACGCGATTCTTCTCATAATCGACTTCTTCGATAGTTCCGTTAAAGTCAGCAAATGGTCCGTCACACACACGAACCACTTCACCTGGCTCATAAATAACACGGTGTGTCGGCGAAGTAACAGTGTCTTGTAAACGCTGTAATATGTTATTAGCTTCTTTCTCTGAAATCGGCGCAGGACGATCTGATGTTCCACCAATAAAGCCCATTACACGAGGAATGCTCTTTACTAAGTGCCAACTATCATCATTCATTTCCATTTGGACTAACACATAGCCCGGAAAGAATTTACGCTCACTTTTACGACGTTGACCTGCACGCATTTCAACGACTTCTTCTGTTGGCACTAAAATCTCGCCGAAGTAATCTTCCATACTGTGCATTTTGATATGTTCAAGTAGTGTTTTAAGTACACGACCTTCATAACCTGAAAAGGCTTGAATAACATACCATCTTTTCTTCGCTTCTGTAGCTTCAGTCATGTTTAAATGCCTATACGCCTGTAATTAAATTCACAACTCGCAATAAGATTGCGTCTAATCCCCAAAGGATCAATGCAACAACACCTGTTGCAGCAAGAACAATAAACGTTGTGGTAAGAGCTTCTTGGCGAGTTGGCCAGATCACTTTACGCACTTCAATATGTGCTTCGCGAGCAAATGAAAGTGCTTGCTTACCTTTAACGGTTTGAAATGCTATGAAGCCAGCAATTGCAAAAGTGACAATTACACCAGCAACACGGGCCACTACACTGGCTTCTGCAAAAAATTGGTTAGCTATAACTGCTGCTAAAACTAGCAATACAGCCACGCTCCACTTCACGATATCCAGAGAATTACCCTGGCTTTCAGTACTTGTTGTCATCTGTTAATTCCGTTACTCAATACGACCTGAGCTTAGCAACAGTGAACTGCCACTACATTCCCGAGTTACCCCAGAAACTATCACAGCACAGGGTCAAAAATCGGTCATAGATTGTATTCTGATTCAGCTCTATTCGCAACATGACTGGTGGTCTTATGCGAATAAATCAGTAAAAAACTTGCATTTTATCTTAACGCAGGCAGCCAAAACAAAAAAGGAAGCCTAAGCTTCCTTTTTCAGTGTTAACTAAATTCGCAATTAAGCAATAATTTTAGCTACAACACCAGCACCAACTGTACGGCCACCTTCACGGATAGCGAAACGTAAACCGTCGTCCATCGCGATTGGGTAAATCAAAGTAACAACCATCTTGATGTTGTCACCAGGCATTACCATTTCTACACCTTCCGGCAATTCAATAGTACCAGTTACGTCCGTTGTACGGAAGTAGAACTGTGGACGGTATCCTTTGAAGAATGGAGTGTGACGTCCGCCTTCTTCTTTTGATAACACGTATACTTCTGATTCGAAAGTAGTGTGTGGGTTGATTGAACCAGGCTTAGCTAGTACTTGGCCACGTTCTACGTCATCACGCTTAGTACCACGTAATAACACACCACAGTTCTCGCCAGCACGACCTTCGTCAAGTAGCTTACGGAACATTTCTACACCAGTACAAGTTGTTTTAGTAGTGTCTTTAACACCTACAATTTCAACTTCGTCTGATACGCGTACAATACCACGCTCAACACGACCAGTTACCACTGTACCACGACCTGAAATCGAGAATACGTCTTCGATTGGTAGTAGGAATGGCTTATCGATGTCACGCTCTGGCTCTGGAATATAAGTATCTAAAGCTTCAGCTAGTTCAAGAATTTTAGCTTCCCATTCCGGCTGGCCTTCTAGTGCCTTAAGCGCAGAACCTTGGATAACTGGTAAGTCATCGCCTGGGAAGTCGTATTCTGAAAGAAGTTCACGAACTTCCATCTCTACTAATTCTAGTAATTCTTCGTCATCTACCATGTCACATTTGTTCATGAATACGATGATGAAAGGTACGCCAACCTGACGTGAAAGCAGGATGTGCTCACGAGTCTGTGGCATTGGGCCGTCTGTAGCAGCTACTACTAAGATTGCGCCGTCCATCTGTGCAGCACCAGTGATCATGTTTTTAACATAATCCGCGTGACCTGGACAGTCTACGTGTGCGTAGTGACGAACTGGTGTGTCATATTCGATGTGAGAAGTATTAATTGTAATACCGCGCTCACGCTCTTCTGGAGCGTTATCGATTTGAGCGAAGTTTTTAACTTCACCACCATAAGTCTTAGCTAACACAGCAGAAATAGCTGCAGTTAAAGTTGTTTTACCATGGTCAACGTGACCGATGGTGCCTACGTTTACGTGGGGCTTCTTACGTTCAAATTTAGCTTTTGCCATGGTATAGCCTCAATCCAATAGTTTGGTGATGAAAACACACACATAATAAAAATCCGATGCATATAAATATGACATCGAATCGTTTTTTAGTCAGGCGATTATTTTTTGTAGGATGTTGCTGATAAGCATGGTTGTAAGACCGACTAACCCTGACAAAAGGTCTGCTCAATTAATTGAGCTGTATCAGCGAACAATTGGAGCGGATGGCGGGAATCGAACCCGCGTTATCAGCTTGGAAGGCTGGAGTAATACCATTATACGACATCCGCGCAACCTACATAGGCTACCTAACTACCTAAAAAATGGTGGAGGGAGAAGGATTCGAACCTTCGAAGGCTGAGCCGTCAGATTTACAGTCTGATCCCTTTGGCCACTCGGGAACCCCTCCAGAAAAATGGTGCCGGCACCAAGAGTCGAACTCGGGACCTACTGATTACAAGTCAGTTGCTCTACCAACTGAGCTATGCCGGCGCATCATTTCGGGAACGGATATTAGGTAAATGTGACGCTAAGTGCAATAGAAAAATTATAAAAAAGCTAAATAAAGTCTCAATTGTCGTTTTTTTATTCGGGACGAGGTAAATATAGCCAAATTTTAACCATTATTTTTATTCGGTCAGATAATTGAATCTTAAAGTATTGTTCCAGTATTACGGATCGTGTAATGTGCCAGACCCAGTATAAAGTTGGTTTATTAATGAAAAACTGCATTCAACAAGCGCTGTACCTCTCCTTCGAACGCCATAAATGGTCGGAGTTGCGCAATTCTGTTCCCTTAACATTAAGCCAAGAAGAACTTGAAAGCTTAAGAGGCATGAATGAAAAGTTATCATTAGATGAAGTAACCGATATTTATTTACCACTAAGCCGCCTACTGAACCTTATTGTAGGAGCAAAGCAGCAACGCGGAATGATAGTGGATAAGTTTTTAGAACAAAGCACTTCGCGATCACCCTATATTATCAGTATAGCTGGTAGTGTTGCGGTTGGGAAAAGTACCACTGCGCGTATCCTGCAAACCTTATTACAACGCTGGCCAGAACATCCAAAAGTTGATTTAGTCACAACCGATGGTTTCCTCTACCCTCTCGCTGATTTAAAGCGCAAGGGATTACTCCAGCGTAAAGGCTTTCCTGAAAGTTATGACATGAAAATGTTAGTTGACTTCATATCCGCGGTGAAAACTGGTGAGCCGCGTGTTTTAGCACCTTTATATTCCCATGTGACCTATGATAGATGTCATGATCAGCATCAAGTGATAGAACAACCGGATATTATTATACTTGAAGGGTTAAATGTTTTACAAACTGGTTTAGATTCCCCCATTGATATAAGACGACCCTTTGTATCTGACTTTGTCGACTTTTCAATATATGTTGATGCAGAAGAGCATTTATTAAAAGAATGGTATCAGCAGCGATTTTTACAATTTCGAAAAGGAGCATTTAGCGACCCATTATCTTTTTTTCATCACTACGCAGCATTGTCTGATAGTGAGGCTAATGGTATTTCAGCTAACATTTGGGACACGATTAATGGCCCAAATTTAAACCTTAACATTCAACCGACCCGAGAACGTGCAAATTTGATCCTCAAAAAAGGTGAAAACCATTTAATGGATAATGTTTTACTGAGAAAGTAGCCTTTAGTTCACACGCGCTAATTAGGCGCGTCTTAAACTTATTTCACCGCCAATAAACATTTTTAGGCCTTCATTAGTGTCTATTAAAACCCCTCCTTGCTGGTCTATTCCCTTATAGATTCCTTCAACCTCATTGGGTGCCATCAGCAACTTGACTGGCTTATCAGTAAATAAGTCATACTGCTGCCAAAAATCAACAAATGGTTTCAAACCCTGCTTGTCAAAAAGTTGGATATCACTTTTTAAATGTTGATGTAGTTTTGCTAATAGCATGGTTTTATCAGGTAATTCGTTTTGGCTAGTTAAATCACTCCATGGCTGGTCGATTAGCTCGCCTTGTACAACCGACATACTCATATTAATACCAAAGCCAATCACCAATTCAGTTTGTTGTGTATTGGTTTGAGCCACTTCAATTAAAATACCTGCCAGCTTTTTACCCTCTAAATAAATATCATTAGGCCATTTAAGCCCAAGACCAGTCACTCCCATCTCAGTTAACGCTTTGACAATTGAGCAGGCTATAACGAGACTTAATCCCATAGCTTTGGTTGCATCACTGTCAAAGCGCCAAAATAGGGATGCATAAAGGTGGTTACCGTAGGGAGACTGCCACTGTCTACCACGCCTGCCTCGGCCGGCGGATTGATATTCAGCAATACAGATATCGCCAGACTTAAGGTCTTCATGGTGGCTTAACAAAAAGCTATTAGTGCTATTTATTTCATCAAAATAAAAGCATCTGTTGTCTATCTGGTTAATCAATCGATTCTCATCAACTAACGCAATTTGATTGGCTAGCTTATAACCTTTGCCTTTGACAGTAAAAATCTCGACACCATACTCTGATAATGAGTCAATATGCTGATTAACCGCCATTCGAGTCAATCCAATTTGGCTGGCTATTTTTTCCCCTGAAATAAAATAATCTGCACTTAATAAGGACAGTATTGAACGTTTACGCGACCAATGTTCATTCATGATAAAACGACCTCTCCAAATTGCGCCATCATTCTAGGTTCAGTTTCTAGGGATATTTCAAATCGCTGCTCAATAACATCGATAACATGTAACGCGAGTTGACAGATGTCATTCCCCGTTGCATTCGCAGAGTTGACGAGCACTAGTGCTTGCAGTTGATGAACCGATGCACCGCCGATAGAAAACCCTTTAAGCCCAGCATTTTCGATTAACCAGCCTGCGGCTAGTTTTACTAGACCATTTTCTAAGTTGTAGCCGATTATTTGTGGAAATTTATCTTTTAAAGTTTCAAATTTATCAGTGTTAATAATTGGGTTTTTAAAAAAACTGCCTACATTTCCTAATACTGCTGGATCTGGTAATTTTGACTGTCTTATTTGACAAACCAAGTCAAAGAGCTGTTTCGGGCTAACGTTCGCAGAGTCTAACGAGCTTAACGGAGAGTAATCTAACTGCGGATCCCAAACTTTAGTTAACTTAATTTTGACCGCTGTAATGACAGCTTTGTGTTTAAGTTGTTGTTTGAAAATAGACTCTCTGTAATCAAATTGACAATTTTCAGCACTAATTTCAAACAATTGTGATGAATCAAGATCGAGGAACTCGACAGAATGGCAAACCTGACTAAATTCCACCCCGTAAGCACCGATATTTTGGATCGGTGCAGCACCAACAGTTCCAGGTATTAACGCTAAGTTTTCAATACCGTAGAAATTATGTTCTACGCAATACGCCACCAGCTCATGCCAACTCTCACCAGCTTCAACAGTAAGCAGTACCTCATCCCCTTCTTGTTCTACAGCAATCCCTTTAGTTGCAATTTTAACCACAGATCCAGCAAAGTCTTCTGTGAAAACAACATTGCTGCCACCACCGAGTATCATTAACGCTTTATCTGAGTGATATAAGGATAGACAAGTCTCGATAAGAGACGCTTTAGAATCTACGACAAGTAGTTCATCACAAGACTGTTCTAGTCCAAGGGTATTGTGTTTAAGTAGAGATACTGACATATAGGTAACATGGTAAATACAAGATGATTTATTGTAACAGGTATCGTGCAAATCAAAAAAACCAAAATACTTAGCACAACGAACAAATGCTTTATTGTTAATTTTATTAATTTTAAACGTAAAACCCAGATATACATTACCATGAGACTCGCTTAACACAATTTTGTAGGAGTCGTTCAACTACCCAGTAAACATGTGTATTGTCGTAATTTTATATTTATTTTACCCCGTAAGATGAGTGCTCAACGATCGACTTTATCGCTTAAGCTGGGCTATTTATTACTAGAGTGGTATTATCCCGCCCCCTTGCTCGCCGCGCCCCATTAAAAGGTGATGGCTGAACAAGATATAATCATAATAAATCTCTGTACACGTTGTGGGCGCTAGCATACCCAGAACCAATAAAATTGCGGGTTCCCTCACCCCGCCTAATCTCAATAAAAAGGCCACAAGATGTTAACACTTACTCAGACGCAAACGCGCCGTGCGCTGCTATTTTTAGTCAGCTTTCATATACTGATAATTTGCGCCAGCAATTACCTGGTCCAGTTACCGTTCCAAGTATTCGGCTATCACACCACCTGGGGAGCATTTAGCTTTCCTTTTGTGTATTTAGCCACGGACCTCACTGTGCGTATATTTGGCCAGCAAGCTGCAAGACAAATCATTTTTAAAGCCATGTTTCCAGCTTTAATCGTGTCATATTTAATTGGCGTACTATTTCATCAAGGTCAATTTCAACAATTCGGCGCCTTACTCGAAGCCAATACTTTTGTATTCCGCATCGCCTTTGCAAGCTTCATTGCTTATCTTATTGGTCAATTAATGGATATCACGGTATTCGCCCAGTTAAGAAAAGCCCGTGCATGGTGGATAGCCCCTGCAGCGTCAACCTTAATTGGTAACTTAGTCGACACTTTAGTCTTTTTCAGTGTGGCATTTTATGCCTCTACCGATACTTTTATGGCGCAACACTGGCCAGAAATAGCGACCATAGATTATGGTTTTAAATTGATTGTCAGTTTGGGATTATTTTTACCCGCTTACGGGGTGTTATTGCGGGTATTACAAGATAAATTATTAAGTACGCATCAACATTCAAGACGCATTTTATAACCCTATTTGATAATAGAATAATAAGCGTGATGGTATCGGCTATCGCGCTTTTTTATTGTCTTAAAGTTGGTAAATGAAGTGTAAAGAATAAAAAAAGAGTTTATTTAACTTGCAAACGATAATGAGAATGATTATTATTCATTTGCGTTCCAAAGCTCAGTAATGATTTTAAAGATTCATCACCTTTATTGTTACGCTGAGTTCGCAAGCACGACATTGCTCACACTCTTTGTGGCCGGATTAATCATCCGGCTTTTTTTTGCTTAAAATTCATCAGCAAATACATTTGGACGGCAACTTGAGTTCAAGATAAACCACAGCCTCTAACGTCTATCATGCTAATCATCAAATCTCATATAATCGCCAGTGACTCACGCCTGCCTTACCGCTTAGACAAACTGCAGTCCCTCGAAAGGGTTATTGGTTTGTTCATCTTTGGCCCTATGGTAAAGACCAATGATAAATACTGTACCCTTACCTTCGGTTGATTTCACCTCAATAGTACCGCCTAAGCGCTTTATAATACCGTAGCTTAACGATAAACCTAAACCTGTACCGTCTTTACGTGTGGTGTAAAATGGGTCGAATATACGGCTTAATTGTTCTGAGTTAATCCCCACACCTTCATCTTCAACTTCAATCTTTACCCCTATAGGTTCATCACCTTCAAGCCAGTCTTGGGTTCGAATCCAAATTTTGCCTTTACCATTATCATTCCTAGCTTCAATAGCATGGGCGGCATTAACGACTAAGTTAATTAGCACTTGTTGTAATTGCGGTCGATTAACCTCAACTGGACAACTTGCATTAAGCGCTTTAACTAGAACAACCTCTTGCTTTTGTATTGAGTGACGCACCAACACTAAAACTTCTTCAACAATCGGGGTCATCTGATGCATTTCGATGGGGGCATTAAATTCACCAGGGCGACTGTACTGCAATAAGCTACGAATAATAGTGCTTATACGTCCCACTTGCTGGATCACGAGATCAATCTCTTCTGATACTTGCTCAGCTTGATCACCTAATTCATACTTTAATAACTCCATATTACCTAGAATCACAGCGGTAGGATTATTAATTTCATGGGCAATACCCGCCGTTAACTCACCTAATGCGGTTAGTTTTTCATTGGTAACCAATTGCTGACGAGTTTCATTCAGTAATTCGACATTACGTTGTAATTCTTCGGTTTTATCTTGCAAGCTTTTAGTGCGCTGCTCCACCTTTAATTCGAGTTGCTCTGCTGCGGCTTGAATCTGTAAATTTCGTCTTTGCAGTAAGTCCAACATACTGTCGAACTGTTCAGCTAAATGGGCCAGTTCATTATCACGATCTAAACCTAGCTCACCTATACGAACATTACGCCCTGATTGTACCGCCTTAACCACCTGATGAATGCGTTCAATAGGCTTTAATAAACTGTAAGCACCACGATAAACCAGTAAGCCTGAGCCAAATAATACCAGCATTAAGATACTGCCTAACTCAATAATATTAAGTAGATAAATATTAATAAAAGGCGCTTCAGAAAAACCGGTATACACCATACCCACTCGTTTGCCATAGATATCAAGCAAAGGGGCGTAGGCGGAAATGTACCAGTCATTAAACACAAATGCCCTATCAACCCAAGTTTGTCCATCCACTAGTACTTTTTGCTTCACCTCTTCTGATACTAAGGTGCCTAGCGCGCGATTTTTTTCAGAATATTGTGATGACGAGGCATTCATTGGCACGTTAGTACTTACTCGAACATTGTCTAAAAAAACAGTTACTGTACCTATTGAATGTGCGGGTAAAGTCCCTTTGTCATAAACAAGGTTACTAATGTGATCGACAATAACGGTATCTTTGTTGAATAAATTGCCACCATCAAGATACCAATTCACTGAAGAGTCTGAATTTATTATTGGCAGTACACTTCTACTCACTAAGCCGCGATGTTCCTGCTGCTTTCTTGGTGCTAACGCTCTTTGAGTAGGTTTAAGATCAATCGTCGCATATTGTGCTAATTGTGGGTCTATCTCTTTTAAACGTTCAGAAGTCAACACCATTACCCCTGAAGCCGGATTGCGAGGTTTGTGACGCAATAAAGCACTTAAGTCGGGGTTTTTTTCAACTTGTTCTACACTTATGATCCGTAAAAAGTCTAAGTTAAATTGCTGTTGAGTTTGCGTTAATACTTCTGCAATAGTCTGCAGCGCTTGTTGATTATTTTTATCTTGTTGGAGTTGACTAAACGCAGTTTGAAAGGCCCATGAATTTGCCAGATGAACAAGCTGTTGCTCTTGACGGATTTGAACCTGTTGCAGTGTATTTTCGGCAACAGCTAAATCAGCTTTAACCTTCATAAATAACTGTTGACTGGTATAACTAATATTCCAGTAAATAGTAATAAATACTAGGCTTATTAATGTCATTAAGATCGGCAATAGTGTCAGAATTAATAGCCGATAACGCACCTTAGCCTGCATTTGCTGCCAACTGATATCGAATATTCGTTTGAAAAGTGACACGATTAACCTTCCTCTTGATCCTCGCAGCTATCTTGCCCGAACCAATCTTTGTACTTCCTGTCTAATGTTTTTCGCGATACGCCCAAATCTCTTGCCGCTGCGGATTTATTGCCGTCATGGGAGTCAACCACCTGTGTTACATGCTGTTTTTCAACATCTTTTAATGTCCAGCTTAAGGGGTAGCCGTAATTATCTACTGTTTCTGCCTGTTCAGCTTTTTTCCAATACTCTGCAGGAGGTTTACCTAATAAAATACATCGCTCAATCATATTCTTAAGCTCACGGATATTACCTGGCCATTCATGTTGCTTTAATACTTGTAAATCTTCATGGCTCCATAGAACTGGTTTAATGCCCAAGTCTTGTGATATCTGTACCGTAAAATGATGGGTTAATTCCACCACATCTTCAGGACGAGCCCGTAAAGGTGGAATTAAAATATTAAGCACATTTAAACGGTAATATAGATCCCGACGAAAATGGCCTTGGTCAACTTCTTCAATTAACAATCTGTTAGTGGCCGCCACAACCCGCACATCAATAGCAACTTCTTTCTCGCTACCCACAGGGCGAATTGCACGTTGCTCTAACACTCTTAGCAATGCCGTTTGCATGTTCATCGGCATTTCGCCAATCTCATCTAAAAAAATAGTCCCACCGGAAGCAAAACTAAATAACCCTTCCCGAGACGCTTTAGCCCCGGTAAATGATCCAGCTATATGACCAAAGAGCTCACTGGCTAATAGTTCTGGAGCTATAGCACCACAGTTTACCGGCACAAATGGCCCTTTACGGCCGCTTAGCAGATGTAACTGACGTGCGACTAATTCTTTACCTGTACCTGACTCGCCTTCAATTAACACCACTGCATTGGTTGGAGCAACACGCTCTATCACTTGCTTTACTTCGTTAATAGCATCACTACTGCCAATGATAGTAGAAGATTGACCATGGGACAGCTCACGTTTTAGCATAAAGTTTTCACGCTCTAGTAAACGCTTTTCAATACAACGATCGACTGCTGTCATCATTTGTTCAAGATGAAACGGCTTCATGATGAAGTCTGATGCGCCCGCTCGTAATGCTCTAATCGCTACATCCATATCAGCATAACCCGTCATAAAAATAATATCGGACTGACGGTCTGTATCATCCAATGCCTCATGCCATTCGATGCCTGAACGATCGGGTAATCGAATATCAACGATTAACAAATCAAAATGACCTTGGCTACGGAGTTGCTCGGCCTCTGTAATACTTGATGCGGTTTCGACTAAAGCAAATTTTTTCAACATGGCTTTAGTTAAAAAGCTGCGCATTCCTGGTTCATCGTCAACGATTAGAACCGACATGCTGGTGTTAGCGCTTACAGCGATGCTCATAATTACTCCGATTGGACATTTTGGCTCAACTTAGCATTACTTTAGCACTCAATAATACAAACTAGGTCAAGATGAACCACCAAAAAGTGACCTTGGGACAATTTGTCATAGGTGTTTTTTACCACCGTGGGATCTGGTTCACAAATTAAGGCTTTGCCGTGAACTGAATTTGCACATTATGCAATTGGCATTTAACTTGCTTATAGAGCGGACAGTATTAACGGTTACTAAACCGAGACTTACAACCTCCAGTAATGGATTATGCAATTTCATCGTAGTTTAAAAGGATAATTTAATGTTGAAGAAAATCGCCTGTATTACGGCCTTATTTGGCGTGTGGGGTAGCTTGGTTTTTAGTCCATTATTACAAGCAGATGAGCATGATAATCATAGCGTAATAAAATTAGCAACGACCACCAGCACTGAAAACTCTGGTTTATTAAGCGCATTATTACCTACGTTTGAAAAGCAATCAGGTTACTCGGTACAGGTCATCGCTACAGGTACTGGCCAAGCAATTAAACTTGCCAGCCAAGGCGATGTTGATATCGTAATGACCCATGCTCCTGCTGCTGAAGCAAAATTTGTCGCTGATGGTTATGGCATTCAACCCCGCGGTATTATGGAAAACGATTTTGTGGTCTTAGGACCTAAAAATGATCCTGCTGGCGTACACGATGCTAAAAGCGTTATCCAGGCATTTGATCGTATCGCTACCAAACCAAGCACGTTTATCTCCCGCGGCGATAACTCTGGCACACACATGAAAGAATTGGAGATTTGGCAACAAACTAACGTCAAGCCGGATTTTGCAGGCTATACTTCGGTTGGTCAAGGTATGGGAAAAACCTTATTAATGGCGAATGAATTGCAAGCTTATACGCTAACAGACCGTGGGACATTTGTGGCGTACAAAGCCAAACTGGACTTGACCATTAGTTTTGAAGGCGGCGCTGAATTAGCCAACCCTTATCAAGTGATGTTAATTAACCCGACAAAATATCCTGAGCTGAATCATCAAGGTGCACAAGCATTAAGTGACTGGTTAATCAGCCCTACTGCACAAAAAATGATTAATGAGTTCACCGTGCAAGGAGAGAAATTGTTTAAGGCAACTTATCAATAATGAGTGAAGGCTGGTTAGCCCTTTTGCAGCAAGCGTTCAGCTTGCTGCTCTCTTTTGACCCCGATGTGTGGTCAATTATTCATGTGTCTTTTTCCGTCTCGTTGGCGGCGCTGCTTATCACCCTGATTCCATCCATCATGCTGGGCTTTTTACTTGCTTTTACTCATTTCCCTGGCCGTTGGATTGTCACTAACTTAGTGCAAACTTTACAATCAATTCCTACGGTTGTTATTGGATTATTAGTGTACTTATTACTCACCCGCAACGGTGTTATGGGTGATTTAAAATGGTTGTTTAGCCAAAATGGGATGATTTTAGGTCAGATGCTAATTTGCGCCCCAGTGCTAGTGGCCTTGTCACAAGCTGCATTTACCAGCGTAGACCGCCGTGCATGGGAAACATCACGCACATTGGGTGCGAACTGGTTACATGCTATTTGGACTGTATGTCGAGAATTACGTGCGGCATTATTGCTTGCTGTTATAGCAGCATTTAGTCGAATTTTAACTGAAGTAGGATGCTCTATGATGGTCGGTGGCAATATTATGAATGTCACCCGCAATATTCCTACGGCTATTGCTTTGGAAACCAGCAAAGGCGACTTTGCTCAGGCTATTGCACTTGGATTAGTGTTACTCATTCTGGCATTAGTGCTGAATTTTTCTTTAGGCTCATTACGGGGTAAAGCCCTGCCAAGGAGTCATTAATGCTATCCAAAAAGCAGCTAACTAGCTCAACAATGACAGCAACTAAAGCAACTAAAGCAACTAAAGCAACTATAAATGCTACTGACATAGTGATGCGATTTGATCAAAAAATACTTTTTACCGTGAGTACATTGAGCTTTACCCAAGGAGATGTGATTTATTTACAAGGTGATAATGGCTCTGGTAAATCTACCTTAATGAAGATTCTGGCTGGATTAATATCTCCCTCGCAAGGATGCATTAATAGCCAAGGCTTTAGTAAACCGGCTTGGTGGCAACAGGGCTCTTTATTGGGTAAAGCGGTATATTTGCATCAACATCCCTACTTATTTGATGGCAGTGTTCAATACAATTTAACCTACGGGTTAACGGCAAGACAAGCTCGCTCACAAGCCATACAGCAGCGACTATTTCAGGCAATAAAAATGGCTCAACTTACCGACTTGATGCACCATTGTGCCAGTGAGTTGTCTGGTGGTGAACGCCAGCGATTAGCGATTGCAAGGGCATGGATCTGTCAGCCTAAATTGCTCATGCTAGATGAGCCCATTTCAAATATGGACAAGCATTCTCAACGCCTTGTGCTTGCCATGATAAACCAGCTTAAATCAGAAGGGACTGGCTTACTGATTAGTAGCCATCAAACCTGTGGTTTGACCGCGTTATGCCAACAACATTGGCATATTAAGCAACATGTTATACACACAAGCCAATATGTGCCTAATTTAGATACTCAACAAGATTACTCTGTTATGGAATCACACTATGTCATTGCCAAGTAAACACCAACCTACTATTGATGCTGTTATTCTTGCCGGCGGAATGGCTAGGCGTATGGGCGGAGAAGATAAAGGCTTAATCGAGTTAAACAGCCAGCCGATGATTAGCCATACAATTAATCGATTAGCACCACGAGTGCAGCGCATTATGATCAACGCCAATCGTAATCAACAGCGTTATAGCGAGTTTGGCTACCCTGTGATAAATGATATTGACTCCGGCTACTTAGGCCCTTTAGCAGGCATGATCACCGCTATGGGTCATACTCAAGCAGACTTATTATTAGTAGTGCCCTGTGACTGCCCATTATTACCGCAGGATTTAGCCAGTAGAATGCTAGCAACCATGCAGCAAACAGGCGCAGACATTATTGTGGCGAGTGATGGCCAACGTGAACAACCAGTGGTGTTATTACTTAAGCCAAGTTTACGCGACTCAATGAAAGCGTTTTTAGATGCCGGTGAGCGTAAAATCGATTTTTGGTACGCCAAGCATCACTATGAAGTGACCAGCTTTGCTGATCAGCCTAACGCCTTTATCAATGTGAATACCCCAGAACAAAAACAACAACTTGCCGAGCAACTTGCTGCACCATTAGTCGAGTAACAAGCCAAGTTATGTGTAAAAACTAGCATAGTCTTTCAATTAGAGGTCATTATGTCTTCCGTTTTTAATAATCCACTGTCGATCCCTGTTCTTGGTTTTTGTGCATACAGTGGTACCGGCAAAACCACACTACTGAAACAGCTAATTCCTGAACTTAATCGTCGTGGACTTCGCTTAGCGGTAATTAAACATGCCCATCACAATTTTGATGTCGACATTCCCGGTAAAGACAGTTACGAAATGCGCAAAGCAGGCGCTAAGCAAGTACTTGTTGCCTCCCATGTCCGCTGGGCGTTAATGACAGAGGATGCATTAGAGACAGATCCGAGTTTAGCTCACCTGCTAAAACAAATTGAAACCGATAAAGTCGATATTGTTTTAGTCGAAGGTTTTAAAAAACTGGCATTGCCAAAAATTGAATTACATCGCGCTTCCCATGGCAAACCTTTAATTCATACCCATGACGACAATATTGTTGCAATTGCCTGCTGCGAAGACACACAAACACCGGCAGAACTGACTCGGTTAGACATCAACAATATCGCTCAAATTGCCGATTTTGTAATGCAATACCAACAAAGCTGGCAAGCTAAATCTGTCACTTTGCCAATTGATCTCTTAACCGCACAAAAACCTAGTGATGGCCAACAAGGTCTTTCGGTTGCGCAAGGCATTAATCATATTCTTAGCCAGGTTACGCCACTTGTTGGAGCCGAGTTAGTCGACTTAGACGAATTGGATAAGCGTGTTTTAGCCACTAATTGTATTTCTCCAGTCAATGTCCCACAGCAAACTAATTCAGCAATGGACGGTTACGGTTTTGCATATAGCGATGTGGCTACTGACAAACCACTCACCATAGTAGCAGAAGTACTCGCTGGCCATGGCTATGACAAGGTCGTAAAACCGGGAGAAGCTGTAAGAATTATGACTGGCGCGCCCACCCCACAAGGTGTTGATACCATTCAGCCTAGGGAATTATGTGATACTCAAGATAA
Organism: Shewanella glacialimarina; assembly: GCF_020511155.1. Lineage (NCBI taxonomy): Bacteria > Pseudomonadati > Pseudomonadota > Gammaproteobacteria > Alteromonadales > Shewanellaceae > Shewanella > Shewanella glacialimarina. The sequence goes on from NZ_CP041216.1 coordinate 4,313,909, forward strand.
CCTATTAACACTATTAGAAACCACTAGCATTAAGCAAGGTCAGCATGTGCGTTTAGCCGGTGAAGATATTGCTATTAATGAGGTGGCCCTAGTTAAAGGTAAGCGTTTAGGTGCGGCTGAGATAGGTTTATTAGCCTCTTTAGGGGTTCATCAAGCATCAGTGGTTAAAGCACCAACAGTGGCAGTGTTTTCAACGGGTGATGAAGTGAGTCAACCAGGTGACGTTCTTAAACCAAATTGTATTTACGACTCTAACCGTTACACAATCAAAGCAATGGCAAGAAAGTTAGGTTGCAAAATTATCGACTTAGGTATTATTGAAGATAATGAGCAGGCACTTACAGCCGCTTTACTTCAGGCATCCGAGCAAGCAGACATTGTGATTAGCTCTGGTGGTGTATCGGTGGGAAATGCTGATTACATTAAAATCGTACTGGCTAAAATTGGTCAAATTAACTTTTGGCGTATCAATATGCGTCCTGGCCGCCCCCTTGCTGTAGGGAAAATCAATAACAGCTTGTTCTTTGGCTTACCGGGTAATCCAGTGGCTGTTATGGTTACATTTTTACAATTCGTTGAACCTGCATTACGTAAGCTAGCGGGCGAACATTCATTGGCTGATGAACAACGGTGGCAACCAAGCTATATGCCAGCGATTGCCGATGAGTTTTTGCGCAGTAAAACAGGCCGAACTGAATTTCTACGCGGGGTTTATCATATTGCCGCAGACGGACAAGTCCATGTTATCTCAAGCGGTGCTCAAGGCTCTGGCATGTTGAGTTCGATGGTTACCGCCAACTGTTTAATTGTAATTGGTGAGGCAGACGAACATATCGCCAAGGGCGAGCGTGTTTTTATTCAGCAACTTTAACTCACGTTTTAGAAAAATATGTAGGGAAAAGATGAGTCAAATTGTAGATAGCTCAGATAGCCAAGCAGGATATTGATGATTGTCTGTGACTGACCGCTATGACTTTGTTACCTATTGTATGAATGAGGACACTGATTTATTTACCGCGTGAGCTAGATACCCATAACAACAAATAGCTCACCTATCTAGAAACTAGCCAAAGCAATAATGAAAGCGTGCAGATATTTCGATTTATCAGTGCCACAGTTGGTTACTTCTATTAACCTGACTTTACCTCACTGAGGATAGTTAGTATTTCTCACCATAGATGATAAACTCAAATAACGTTTCATTATCCTATTGAGCTTATGGCTTTATCACGTAAAAAATGGAATACCATTATTATCCTCGTCACAGCAATGATGATTGCTGTACTGAGCTTTATTAATAGTAAAACCGAACAGGTACCAGCTGATGCAATGCCATTGTTTGACAGCACCTTGCCGTTAAAGCAACTGCACATCAATAATCAATGGCTTGCTGACTCTATAGGTCAATGGCAGTGCTCAGATGACGTCCTTAACTGCTTGCAGTGGACTGAAGCTTGGCAAAACATTGCTATATCTGCATTACAAGTTGAACCGATACATACCTCTGAACCTATCAAGGTCACCTTTGCCATTGCCAATATTGACGAGCCCCAAGTGTGGTTGTTATTCACAGAGGAGGGGTTATTGCAATCACCCGGATTCAATTGGTATAAAATTCCCCCAAGCTTACGCGCTGATCTATTGCCCATCGTCAACGTACAATCTCGCTGAGCATCAAAGTGAATAATTGTAGATGACCTACCATAAGAGAGATTGCTAAGCCATGCCAGAATTACCAGAAGTAGAGGTTACTCGCCAGGGTGTCAGCCCTTTCCTTGTAGATCAAACTGTTGACCAGTTGATTGTACGCAATGGCTCATTACGCTGGCCTGTCCCTGATGTTGCGCAAAACATTGTTGGACAAACCATTAACAGCGTTCGTCGCCGCGCTAAATATTTACTCATAGATACCGATGCTGGCATTACCATTGTACATTTAGGCATGTCTGGCAGTTTACGCATTTTGCCACGTAACACAGCGCCTGAAAAACATGACCACATCGATTTAATACTCAATAACGGCCGAATGCTACGCTATAACGACCCTCGCCGCTTTGGTGCTTGGTTATGGTATGAACTACCCGAAGATGCCCATCCATTATTATCTAAGCTTGGGCCTGAACCACTCAGTGACTCCTTCAATACTATCCAACTGCAAACTGCGTTAGCCGGTAAGAAAAAGGCCATTAAACTGTGTTTGATGGACAATCACATTGTCGTCGGGGTCGGTAATATTTATGCCAATGAAGCATTATTTGCTGCGGGTATTCACCCACAAACAGCGGCTGGCAACATTGACATTGAACGCTTAACCATCTTAGTTAATGAGGTGAAATTAATTCTAGCTCACGCCATCAAGCAAGGTGGCACGACGCTTAAAGACTTCACTAATGCCGATGGTAAACCAGGTTACTTTGCCCAGAAACTGCATGTGTATGGTCGCGGCGGTCAAACCTGCACTGCCTGTGGTAACTTATTGAGTGAGATAAAGTTAGGCCAACGTACTACGGTTTTTTGTGGAGTATGCCAGCCTCGGTAAGTTAAACCTTTAGCAACAAGCATTAGCCTCATAAGCTAGAATACAAAAAGGGAGCCGAAGCTCCCTTTGTCAAACACGTTACCACTAAACCATTTAGTCTTTAAAAACGATATTCATAGCTACCAAATACCGTACCATTGGTTTCATTATCTTTAATCTCAAACTTCGAGTTAGAAACTGTGCCACCAAAGGTCACCATTCCCAACAATATTGGCATACGGTAAGACACTTCTAACATTAACACGTCTTCTTTAGGTGGTTGGGGCGCCCATTCATTATTAATATTTTGGCCGTCATTATTTAACTGAGCATAACGTAAAATAGAGGTCAGGCCATGGCTGTCCTTAAACTGGCCAATTAATCCTAAAGCATACACTTTAGCATCACTGTCATAAGTGCTCCCCAAGGCTCGACCATAATAACGTGAACCAGTTTTATAGGTACTATGTTCGTAAAAACAATTAAAGGCATTTTGATCTGTACCACACGCTACCATGGTGTCGGTATATTCAAAAAACAATTTGTATTGCTGACTATCAAAAGCAAAACGGGTATCAACCCCCATCATCATGGCGCAATCAGCAAGGTTCCAGGGGGCTGAGCCACTTGAATCTTCGCAGGTACGCTCTAAATACAAACCAACGGGTACCGTAAACCAAGAATCAGAATAACGCGCATCAAAGCCCGCCATCTGATTACCAATTTTTGTATTTAATGATGGGTCACAGGTCGCATCACCGGTCGCACATTCAGTACCACCACTGATAGCATCAAAGAAGGTCGAAAAACCACACTCTTCACCTTCTCCGCAAAACATGGTTGTCCAAGATACCCCAAGCTCTAATTGTTTTAGTGGCCTAATGGTGCCACGAAAATTCCACAGCAGTGGATTTGCTACAGCTCGCTCTTCTTCCAAACGGCTAAAACCAGCAGATAATGTCCAGGGGCCTACCCAGGATAAAAACGGAGTTTCAAATGCAGCTGCATTATTACGACTAAGCATCAATGAAGGTGCTGGACGGGCGTTATTTGACTTAATTAACCCGGAATCAAAACCTGGACCCCACCACTGACTCAAAGTACCTGCTGTTACAATCCAATTGCCTACAACCACAGAAAGATAAGAGTCATCTAAACGCACCTCTTTATCATCTAAAGGGTCGTAATGGGCTGATGCGCTCACCTTGTACGCGAATCGCTCCCCCATATATTCATAACTAGCGACTAGATCACCTTTTTCACGATAATCTGAACCAAAATGCTGAAAACGAGCAGCATCGCTAGCCGCATTTGCTTTAACTTTAGCATCGCCGCGATTATCTATGGCATTTTGATAATAGAAATTCACCCGAGAAAAAGCATCTACTAAATCAACTGACATCAGTGATGGTTCAGCTGTAGATAAATCAACACCTATACCTGACCACATTAACGGATAGGTATTAATAGGAACCGTGATGATACCGGCATCAGCTAAAGCTTGAATATCAGCCCGTAAATAAATATCAGATGTATCAACCCAAGGCGAAGCTTCAGACTGAGTAATCTGAAACATTGCTAGCACACCCAAAGCAACACTTAACGAAGAAGGCCTAAATCCTTTTAACATAACCCTATTTACCTTGTTGCAGCGCATGCATCTGCGCAATTTTCATTTTCAGTGCTACTGCCACCTGTGGATGAACAAATTGAGATACATCACCGCCGTGTAAAGCCACTTCTTTTACTAAGGTAGATGATATAAATGAATTTTCTTCAGCTGGAGTTAAAAAGACCGATTCTAAATCAGGGCTTAAACGACGATTCATGTTAGCCAGTTGGAATTCATATTCAAAATCAGACACCGCACGCAAACCACGAACCAATACACTAGCTTTTTGTTCTTTAGCAAAATCAACTAATAACCCTGTAAATCCTACCACCTCAACATTATTTAAATGAGCGGTAACCAAATTAACCTGTGCTACACGCTCTTCAAGGGTAAATCTAGGTTGCTTAGAAGGATTAGATGCTATACCAATAATTACGTGTTTAAACAAACGCGCAGCTCGTTCGATAAGATCGGCATGTCCATTGGTAACAGGATCAAACGTCCCAGGGTAAATTGCTCTTCTGTGCATAGGTCCTCTGTTATAGGCAATAGCTATATAAAAATCGAAAAATACCTGCCCTTTTTATCGGCTCAATATAGCATACATATTGCTATGATTGACTCGTAAGTCGTTTTCAAATAATTCGAAATATGACAAGACCAGCTCTTTATCACCTTTGATTTAGGTTAATCTGTAAAGCACATACTTAACTTTGCACTATCAATGGAAGTTATCATTTCAATCTTGCTTTTAATGAACTTTGCTCAAACTACCTAAAAAAGATATAACTCTTAAAACTATTTTATGGAATGAGTTTAAGATACTGAGTTGCACTATATTCAATATCAACTTGTTTAAATATTTCTGTATCTGCGATGAGAGGATACTCATTCAACGCTTGTTCCATTTTAATTGCTAACGCCTGCGGATCGCGTCTTGGTACTAGAAACTGTGCACAATCTTGAGTCAAAATCTCATTGGGTCCAAATGGGCAATCAGTGCTTACAACAGGGGTTCCGCATATCAAACTTTCCATAATGACATTGCCAAAACCTTCATAGTCGGAACTGAGTACTAATAAGCGAGCGTGTTTAATCCAAGAAAATGGGTTGTCTTGAAAACCAGGACAAATAACACGATCAGCGACCCCATATTTAGCAGCAAGTTTTAATGCCTTTTTAGGGTTATTACACAGCAATACTAAAGGCAGTTTTATCTGCATTTTTGCAAGGGCACTGAACAACACATCATGACGCTTTTGCTTAGCGACTCGGCCCACATGAATAATATAATCACCCTTCGGAATTTGCACATTGGGTAAGCTCGCACTTTCGCGGATACTTTCAATATCAAAAGGATTATAAATAGTCTGCATAGACATAGGTTTGATACGCTTTTGCTTAATGATATCTTGTTCAATACCTTTTGAAACCGTGATTAAACGTTGACCGCTTAATGCTTTTTTTGCCCGCCACATGCCAAAATAGGCCAACGGGCCAAGTTTCATTTCACGCCTAAGCTCTTCTTCAATCGCATTATGAATAACACAAAAAAGTGGGCTTACCTTTGCCTGAGTCAACAGTAAGTTGGTTCGGTCTAAATTAGAGAAAAACACATCAAATTGGCCCAAATGGTCCGATAATGTAGCTATCCAATCTTTAATGCGTTTAACTGAGCGATGTTGTACAAACAAGCCATCAATATGGCGTTGCCCTTTGGTAAAACAAAAATGTACTGGGATATCTTGAGGCAACGTATAATCACAATGTGGACTAAGCACTAATAAATGCGGCTCATGCCCTAGTCGCTTAAACTCTCTTGCCAGGGTTAGGACTATTTTTTCTGCGCCTCCACCAGCCAAACTATCAATAGCAAGACCTATGCGCTTAGCCATTTTAAATAACCTCACCGAGCAAACGGGTGACTTCAGCCATACAAATATCTAAACCTTCGGCATCACTTTCCAATTGCATCGCATTAATTAATTTTTGCCCATTAAGCGGCGTTAGTAATAATTGCACAGTATTAGTCATATCGACGACATTTGTATCACAACTCAAGGCTAACTGGTGCTGCGTACAACGTTCAATTCTACTCGGTTGATCTTTAGCTACAGCAACCGCTAACGTTGGCACATTTAGGGCGATTGCTTGTAATAAAGTATCGCCACCGCTAAGTACTGCAGCTTGGGCATCGCTCAGTAAGCTAATAAAATCCAGACTGGTAAGCTCAGGAATAACAATGATACCTTCCATGTCGGCTAACTCTTTAGGGTAGTTAGGACCAAAGATCATCAAGCTTGGAATACCCGTTAGCTTAAACAAGTTAGATGCTGTTTGGGCAAAAATATCTGCGGCTAAGCTATCACCAATTCTATGACCACCAGAACCGGCGCTGTAAAGTAAATATTGGCCTGAGGTAATACCATAATATTGCTGTAACACTTGTAGTCGAAGAGGATCCGGCTTTGCAAAAATAGACCCGGTAAAAATAGGAAAAGGGCGCTTAATCAGGTTGAGTTTGAACTTATCAAATCGGGTAATATCACCGATAACAAATTCAGGCTGAACCACCCAATGACTATCTGTTACTAGCGCACGCTCAATTTTCATTCCTCGAGAACGCTTACGCCTATGCTGGCTAACAAACACCACTTTTGCCCCACTTTTATGAGCATGTTTCAATTGTGCTTTTCGCCCTGCAGCATCAAAAATAACTAAGTCAGGCTTTAAATTATCCACCAGCAAATTAACTTCTTTAACTCGCTTTGTCGGAGTGTCATCGACTAAATGGGTAACATAAGGGCAAGAGCTGGCATAGGGGGCACGACTATTCAGTACAAACTCAATTTGGGCATCTGGCCAACGGGCAGCAATTTCATCAGCCACAATTTTAGAACGCATATATTCTCCAATTCCTTCTTCTGAAGACACTGGAACAAACAAGATAACATGCGCTTTTGCCATTAAATTTTTCCCATTGCTACATAACGTAAGCAATATTAGTTTCCATTATATTTACGACTAGAGACTTATTTATGACGCCAGTATTAATGCGCTTTATAAACCACAAGGAGGGTATTTATACCAGTTTTCACCTTAGGATGAAATGCAGTCAAAAGCTTGAACAACCATTTCAGTAGTGATCATCGTCATTAACTGATCGCCTTTGGCTCTTTTTCCCCAAGGAATGTCGCCCTGTACTTGTATCGCTATAGCTTGTGGATAAACGCTCACGGTATGTTGGCGATAGAAATAGGGCCCTGTTCTATCAGGGTTAGAATGTGCATATAGACCAATAACAGCAGTATCCTGAGTCACCGCCATATGTAATGGTCCGGTATCGGGGGCAAGCACCAGTTTAGCCTGTTTTAAGACCGCAAGCAGTTGCGTTAAGGATGTTTTACCGACTTGGTTGTCTAACATATGTTGACTGTGTGATTGAATCGCATCGGCTAAATCTTTTTCTAGTTTTGTGGGGCCACCGCATAACATCACGCTAAAGCCTTGCGATATCGCATAATCGGCCACGGCAGCGTAGCGATCAGGTAACCAGTTACGTTCAGCTTTACTCGCTGCCGCGCAAATCACCAATACCTTATCATCACCTATAAGTAGTGAGGCAAAGTCGGTATCAGCTTGTGGGACAGGAATATGCCAACGCGGGGTTAAGTCTGTCACACCAATGGCTTTGGCAAACCCCATAAAACCATCTAAAACATGTGGAGTTGCTAGTGGAGCTACCGCATGGTTGGTCACTAGCCATTGGCCTTCTTTGGCTCTGGCCTTATCAAAACCAACTCGAATACGGGCGTTAATCATCAATGATGCAATTGTGGCTCTTAAAGCCACTTGCATATGTAAAAGCACATCGAATTTTTGTCCGGCTAATGTTTTACGCAATGCAGCATAACTTCGCCAACCTTGGGACTTATCAAATATGACAAACTTTATCCCAGGGAGATGCTGTAATAATTGATATTCTACTTTACCTATAATCCAGGTAATACTTAACTCTGGATATTGTCGCTGAATGGCTTGTACCATAGCCACGGCATGACACACATCACCAATGGCGGACAGCCTTAAAAGGCATAATGATTTCATCTTGCTAGGGTCAAACTTCATGGGCGTCCAATGTAAGATTAAGCAAGCGAAGTTGCCAGTGAATGCAAGTGAGTGATCTTAAGGTATAATGCCCTTTTGATCTAGCAGGGTTATCAAGTATTCATGCAGCTAAAATCCATACCCGACGGCGTCATTGCATGGTGCCCACCATCGGCAGCACAATTAACTGTCGACAGCTTTACCGTTGAGCACTGGCAGGCGAAAGATGCTGTAGTTGGCCAATCCAAAGGACGCTACACCACCTGGTTTGTACAAACCGGTGCTGAACATCAGCAACAACAGTGGGTATTACGTCATTATTGGCGTGGTGGATTAATGGAGAAATTTAGCCGTGATGCTTACTTTTACACAGGATTAACCCGCACACGTGCCTATGCTGAGTTAGCCTTATTAGAGCTGCTTTATCAAGAAGGTTTTGCGGTACCAAATCCCATTGCAGCTAAAATTGAACGTTTTGGTCTGTGGTATCGTGCAGATATTATTATTGAACGAGTCGCTGGCGCGAAAGATCTGGTTGCTCACTTAGCTAGCCAGCCACTTACTGAGGCTCAGTGGCACGCATTGGGCGAAACTATTGCTAAGTTTCATCTGCGTGGGGTTTACCATGCCGATCTTAACGCGAAGAACATTTTAATCTCTGGTGATTCATTCTCGTTAATCGATTTTGATCGCGGTGAAATTAAATCACCGCAGAAACAATGGCAACAGGCAAATTTACAACGATTATTGCGCTCGTTTAACAAAGAGCAAACTAAGCAACCGGCCTTACCATTCACCACAGAAAACTGGCAACAATTAATCCAGGGCTATCAAACGCTAAACCCAATAGGGCTGTAAATTAAGCGCCAATAAAAGCAGCCTATTGAGCACTTTCGTGTATTTTAGTGCGTTAATAACTGCGCGATTAGCGCATATTGCTTTTCAAGTGCGCCTTTATTTTGCTCAACAACACCACGAGCAGCTAGCACAGCTTGTTGATAATCTTGCTGATGTTCAAAAAAGTGCAGTAGTGTGTCGGCAAGTTCACCAGCATTGGCTACCACTTTAAGACCTCCAGCTTGCTTCAGCAGCGCAGTAATTTCGGCGAAATCCCAATGATTAGGCCCCAGAGTGACGGGTAAACCCATTGCTGCTGGCTCAAGTGGGTTGTGACCACCGCTCTTAATTAACGTGCCGCCGACAAAAGCTTGGTCTGCGGCGCCATATAACATGACTAACTCACCCATAGTATCGCCAAGTAACACTTGAGTGTGTTCAACCACGTTATCATTCATACTACGACGCGCTAATTGCAGACCTGCTTGAGCAATGGTAATAGCTGCTAAATTAAATTGCTCAGGATGACGCGGCGCCATAATTAATAAAGCCTCAGGATATTTGGCTAACAGTTGTTTATGTGCAGTTAATATCGCGTCAAACTCACCGGGATGAACACTGCCCGCGACCCAAATAGGCGCTTGTTGGCGTTGCCATTGCAGCCTTAACGCTTGAGCTTGCTGCAATTTTTGTGGATCAATTGTAAGGTCAAACTTTAAACTGCCACACACATGCACAACGGCGGGGTCAATGCCTAACGAAGTAAACCGGCTAGCTTCTGCTTGGGTTTGCACCGCAATAGCACTTAATTGTTTTAACATAGGCTGAGTTAGCCATGACTTACTTTGGTACTTTTTAGCAGATTTAGCTGATAAACGCGCATTCGCCAGTACTAACTTAACGTGCTGTTTATCTGCAAAATATAACAGGTTTGGCCACAACTCGGTTTCCATAATGATCAACATTTGGGGTTTTGTCTGGCGTAAAAATCGCTTCACTGCATAAGCAAAATCCAGCGGTAAATAGCAATGCTGTACTTTATTGCCAAATGCTTTGAACACTTCGCTAGACCCTGTTGGGCTAGTCGTGGTGACGGTAAATTTATATTCTGGATAGGTTTTCATCAGCTTTTTGATTAGTGGCAATGCAGCTAATGTTTCCCCCATTGAGACACAATGCACCACCACATCGGTTTTTGCCCATTGGGTTAAAGCAAAACGTTCACTCCAGCGACTGCGGTAGTCAACACTCTTATAGGCACGCACGCCAAAATAAATCACAACTAATGGAAACAAGAGGTAAAGAAATATCGAATACAGAATTCGGAACATTAATTAGCTACTTTTGAGATTTTTGCTTGTCAGATAAACACAATGTTAACATAATCATAATTCATAGGGATATGGACTGTCGATTATCATGTCGCCATAAGCGTAAATGACTTTTTGTTGAATTTGGAAACCGCATGAAAACCCGCGATAAAATTGTTTTTGCAAGCCTCGAACTGTTTAATGAACACGGTGAACGTGCCACAACAACCAATCATATTGCTGCCCATTTAGGTATTAGCCCGGGTAATTTGTATTACCACTTCCGCAATAAAGAAGACATCATTAACTCCATATTCAGTTTGTATGAAAGTCATTTAGAGTCGGGGTTTAAGCCGTACGATGACATCCCAATTACGGTTGACTTACTGATTGGTTATTTTGATGCCATGTTTTATACCCTATGGCAGTTCCGCTTTATGTATGCCAATCTAGCCGATATTTTAAGTCGTGATGATGCGCTTAAAAAACGTTATTTACATGCCCAGCAGCAGGTATTAAATCGCTCTAGTGATGTATTACGAAAGCTGAAAAAAGATGGCATTTTAGCCGTAGATGATGATCGCATTATCGACTTAGCAGACACCATTAAAATGATGGTGAGTTTTTGGATTAGCTACCAGTTAACGCAAAAGAGTATTGGCACCATAACTAAAGCCACTTTATACGATGGTTTATTACGGGTTATGATGATTTTTAAAGCTTACTCAACGCCGTCATCCATCGCGACATTTGACCGTTTAGAACATCATTATCGTGATATCGCTAGCCAAGAGCGCGCTGCCGCAGCGTAAACTCTACAGCCATCAAACAATGTTGCCCGAACCCGCTACAATAGTATGTGGGTTGGCGGTATTTTCGATAACGATTCATTCATAATTCTGATTAGATTTTCTAATCGAAACACCTCAATTGCCCTAATCTTATTAATGTTGCATTTGCCACTATAAAAAACACTGTGGGACAACAAAAATACAGGTTAGAATGCCATCAACTCCAACTGACCTGCCCCGTGTAGACCGATTTTACACTGAGGTTTGGATTAGCATAATAACCAATATCTAGGAGAAAAAAGGTGGCCTCAACCTCTTTCTATGACCGTATCAACCAACAAATTGCCGATGTAAAAACCGATGGCTTATATAAAAGTGAGCGTGTAATTGCATCTGCTCAGCAAACCTCGATTGAAGTTAATCACACTCAAGTCATTAATTTTTGTGCTAATAACTATCTAGGTTTAGCGAATCACCCTGACCTTATTGCAGCAGCAAAAGCGGGTTTAGACACCCATGGTTTTGGTATGGCTTCGGTGCGTTTTATCTGTGGTACTCAAGATATTCATAAGCAATTAGAAGCAAGCTTAAGCGCGTTTTTAGGTACTGAAGATACTATTTTGTATTCTTCCTGTTTTGATGCCAACGCCGGTTTGTTCGAAACCTTATTAGATGCCGAAGATGCCATTGTGTCTGACGCACTTAACCACGCTTCAATCATTGACGGCGTACGCTTATGTAAAGCGAAACGCTTCCGCTACGCCAATAACGATATGGCTGATTTAGAGGTCCAATTAAAAGCGGCTCAAGACGCTGGTGCGCGCAATATTTTGATTGCCACCGACGGTGTATTTTCGATGGACGGCGTAATTGCCAACCTGAAAGGCGTATGCGATTTAGCTGATAAATACGGTGCATTAGTGATGGTCGATGACTCTCACGCGGTAGGTTTTATTGGTCAAAATGGTCGAGGTACTCACGAGTACTGTGATGTTATGGATAGAGTTGACATCATTACTGGTACTTTAGGTAAAGCATTAGGTGGCGCATCAGGTGGCTTTACTGCCGCTAAAAAAGAAGTGGTTGAATGGTTACGTCAACGTTCACGCCCTTACTTATTTTCAAACTCTTTAGCCCCATCAATTGTCAGTGCGTCGATTCGCGTACTGGAAATGCTACAAACAGGGCAAAACTTGCGTGAAGCCGTATGGGAAAACAGCCGTTATTTCCGAGAAAAAATGACAGCAGCAGGCTTTACTTTAGGCGGCGCAGATCATGCCATTATTCCGGTCATGATTGGTGATGCCAAACTCGCGGGCGATTTTGCTAACAAATTACTGGCAGAGCATATCTACGTGGTAGGTTTCTCATTCCCTGTTGTCCCTAAAGGGCAAGCACGTATTCGCACCCAAATGTCAGCCGCACACACCCGTGAACAATTAGACCATGCTATCAATGCCTTTACCCGAATAGGTAAAGACATGGGCATTATTTGATCTTAGCCAAAACGACAACAGCTCGGAAATAGTAGGTTATTAAGATGAAAGCACTAAGCAAATTAAAGCCTGAAGAAGGCATCTGGATGGTTGATGCACCAAAACCAGAAATGGGTCATAACGACTTATTAATCAGAATCCGTAAAACGGCCATTTGCGGCACAGACGTACATATCTATAAATGGGACGAGTGGGCGCAAAAGACTATTCCGGTTCCTATGATTGCAGGTCATGAATATGTCGGTGAAGTTGTCGGCATCGGCCAAGAAGTGCGTGGATTTGCAATTGGTGATCGCGTATCAGGTGAAGGCCATATTACCTGTGGTTATTGCCGTAACTGTCGTGGTGGTCGCACCCATTTATGTCGTAACACCTCTGGTGTGGGTGTAAACCGTGATGGCGCATTTGCTGAGTTTTTAGTATTACCAGCATTTAATGCCTTTAAAATTCCAGCGGACATTCCGGATGAATTAGCCGCTATTTTTGACCCATTTGGTAACGCTGTTCATACTGCATTATCATTTGATTTGGTCGGTGAAGATGTATTAATCACAGGTGCTGGGCCTATTGGTATTATGGCAGCGGCGGTTTGTAAGCATGTGGGCGCTCGCCATGTGGTGATTACCGATGTTAACGAATACCGCTTAGACTTGGCCCGCAAAATGGGCGTAACACGCGCAGTAAACGTCGCCAAAGAAAACTTAAAAGATGTGATGAAAGATCTTGGCATGACAGAAGGCTTTGACGTCGGCTTAGAAATGTCTGGGGTGCCATCAGCATTCCACGCCATGTTGGACACCATGAATCACGGCGGCAAAATTGCCATGCTAGGTATTCCTGGTGGCGATATGGCTATTGACTGGAGTAAAGTCATTTTCAAAGGGTTAATCATCAAAGGTATCTATGGCCGCGAGATGTTTGAAACCTGGTATAAAATGGCCAGTTTAATTCAGTCGGGATTAGACCTGTCACCTATTATTACCCATCATTTCAGTATTGATGACTTCCAACAGGGCTTTGATGCCATGTGTTCAGGCCAATCAGGAAAAGTGATATTAAATTGGGACTAATTTAGGCGTAATCCTAAATCTCACCAAATATCCACACCAATAAGGGGTTGTATCAATACAACCCCTTATTACATAATCACGTTTACTTTGTTATTTATTCAGTTATTTTATCTTAAGGTGAAGCATGTCGACTTTTAAGCATTTATCTATTAACGAACTCATCCATATGACTACAGATTCTAACGATGTACAGATTGTTGATATTCGCGATGGCGCCACTTTTAATGCCGGGCATATTGAAAACTCGATCAATTTAACTAACGAAAATATCGCTCAGTTTATTGCCGATGCAGATATGGATAAGCCGTTAGTGGTTGTCTGTTACCACGGTATCAGTAGCCAAGGCGCCGCGGGCTACCTTATTGAGCAAGGTTTTGATGACGTCTATAGTCTAGATGGTGGGTATGCAGCATGGGGAGCAGCCCACGCATGATAGAAATAGGCCAACTCGCTAATGCCCGTGCAGCCCAAGCCTTGATAGATTATCTAAAAGGTTTAGGCATTCAATGCCATATTGAGCCTTTACCCCAAGGCGTGGCCATTATGTTAGTTGAGCCGCAATACGAAGCAAAAGCTCGCAATGAATTCGCTCAATTTGTGCAGCACCCTTATGATGACAAATATCTACAGGCTTCGTGGGACAACGGTAATACCCAATCAAAGTTTGACTATGGTTCAGGTGTTTTAGGCTTAACCCAGCAATTCATTACCGGTGCTGGGCCACTGACGTTAATCACCTTTTTTAGTTGTGTTGCTGTATATGCATTAATGAATTTAGGCATGGGTAACGCCACATTTAGCGCGTTATCATTTTTTAGCGCAGTTCCTGACAGCAACCTGAATCAAGTTTGGCGAGTATTCACCCCCTCACTAATGCATTTCTCAGCTATGCATATTATTTTCAATTTACTCTGGTGGTGGTATTTAGGCGGCAAAATAGAAACTCGCTTAGGCACAAGACCCTTATTATTTTTACTGCTTATGGCGGGCACCTTACCTAATGTTTTGCAATTTTTTATCACGGGCCCAAATTTTGGTGGCTTATCAGGCGTAGTCTATGCGGTCGTAGGATATACCTGGTTAATGGGGGTCCGAAAATCTGATTGTGGTATTGCACTACCACAATCATATATGGGTTTTATGATGATTTGGCTAGTACTGGGGTTTACCGATTTATTAGGTATGCCAATAGCCAACGGAGCGCATGTTGGCGGTTTGTTAGTGGGCTTAGCCCAAGCACTATTTGATAGTCGAAAATCAGCTAAAAGCTAACCCAATATATCAATCTTTTTCAGAAAATAGAGTAAGAATTTAGCCTACCATTTCCAATACTTTATTCACTAACTTCTCAATCCCTGCATTGGCTTGTGCAATATTAGTAGCCAGCATATATGCTGGGGTAGTGACTATTTTATTCGCCTCATCAACAATAATATCGTCAACATTAGCAGCATGATGTTCGCCGCCCATTTCATTAAATGCATGAGCGGTTTCACTGTCACGGCCAATAGTACCTTTAACATTAGTGTAAATAACAGGCAGCATCATAGGGGCAATACACATGTAGCCTACTGGCTTATTCGCCAACGCAAACTCCCGCAAAAAGGTTTCAACAATAGGTGAAATAGTGCAATCACTACCGTTGGTGGCAAAATTAGATAAATTTTTTGCCGCACCAAATCCACCAGGCACAATTAGACCATCAAACAGTTTAATGTCTAAGGTTGTAACGTTAAGCACCTCCCCTCTGGTAATTCGTGCTGACTCAATTAACACATTACGAGTTTCTGCAACTATAACCTCACCAGTTAAATGATTAACAACATGCATTTGCTCAATATCAGGTGCAAAACACTGGTAATTTACACCTGCTCTGGACAGTGCCAATAAAGTTAATACTGCTTCATGTACTTCTGTGCCGTCAAACACGCCACATCCACTTAATAATACTGCAATAGTTTTCATTGTCGGTTCCTTCACCTTAATATTGATTACGTTATTTTTTAACAAATGCTCAACAAAACACTTGATCTGATTAAAAATCGTGCTAACTTAGCTCATCCAATTTTTTGTAAAGTCAGTTATTCAATTTTACAACGTCACTCACTACGAAAAATCAAAGAACTGGATTATTGGATAATTAACCCTATTAAATGGATGTATCTGATGTAGTTTGCAACGCTAAAAAATCTTAAATCTATCGTTTATATATCAAGGGGCTAACCCAGTTAAATAAAAAAGTCCACATAATAAGAATAATTTATAAAACTTATATACCGCTCACAAAAATTAAAATAGTAAATAAAATTCAACAAGTTAAGTTTTTCAATTCTAGTCGCATTTAAAACTATCCTGTTATTTACACAAAATGACTCACAGACTTATCCACAGGCTGTGACCATTTTACGTGGTCATTTTTCTTGACACATGCAGCTTGAGTTAAGTTACTCATAACGTTCAAACATTCACAGTCCATTTCATGCTATATTCACTGCTAGTATATTCTTTTCAACATAACAGAAACGAACTCATATTATGCCTATAGTTGCTCATAATCCGCTTATTTTGGTCGATGGATCGTCTTATCTTTATCGCGCTTACTACGCACCACCACACTTAACCAACTCTAAAGGGGAGGCAACAGGCGCTGTATATGGCGTAGTAAACATGTTGCGTAGCTTATTAAGCCGATATGAGCCTTCACATATCGCGGTGGTTTTTGATGCTAAAGGCAAAACATTCCGTAATGACATGTACAGTGAGTACAAAGCGCAACGTCCTCCTATGCCGGATGATTTACGCAGTCAAATTGAGCCATTGCACCGTATTATTCGCGCATTAGGCTTGCCGTTGATCAGTATTGAAGGTGTGGAAGCCGATGATGTAATAGGTACTCTTTCTCGTCAGGCGAGTAAAGAAGGTCGGGCTACATTAATCAGTACTGGCGATAAAGACATGGCCCAGCTCGTTGATGAACATGTCACTTTAATCAATACCATGACAGATACCATCATGGGACCAGAAGAAATAAAAACTAAATTTGGTGTCGGCCCCGAATTGATCATCGACTTTTTAGCCTTGATGGGAGATAAAGCCGATAATATTCCAGGCTTGCCCGGTGTAGGTGAAAAAACCGCCCTTGCTATGTTAACGGGTGTTGGCAGTGTGGCAAAATTACTAGCAGATCCTCAATCTGTACTAGAAGTGAACTTTAGAGGCTCAAAAACTATGCCTGCTAAAATCATCGATAACGCAGACATGTTGAAACTATCCTATGAACTCGCCACTATAAAAACCGATGTCGAGCTAGAACAAGACTGGCATGGACTTGATATTAAACCGCAAAACCGTGATGAACTCATTGCCTGTTATGGCGAAATGGAGTTTAAGCGTTGGTTAGCTGAAGTACTGGATAATAGCAATCCAACAGCATCTAAAACTGAAGAAACGGATGAGCCAAGTTCGTTAGCTGTAGTAATAGAAACTGACTACCAAACCATTTTGACTGACGAGCAGCTTGATCATTGGATAGCCACATTAGGTCAAGCAGAGTTAATTGCAGTCGATACCGAAACCACTAGCTTAAATTATATGGATGCTGAATTAGTCGGGATCTCATTTGCGATAGAGGCCGGAAAAGCAGCCTATTTACCTCTGGCACACGATTATGAAGGCGCACCACAACAGCTAGATAAAGCCGCTGCATTAGAAAAGCTTCGCCCTATTCTTGAAGGCACTAAACCTGAGAAAGTCGGTCAGAACCTTAAATACGACATCAGTATTTTAGCTAATGCTGGCATTAAGCTACAAGGGGTACGTTATGACACTATGCTTGAATCTTATGTGTTTAACTCAGTAGCATCACGTCATGATATGGACGGCTTAGCACTTAAATATTTAGGCCATAAAAATATCAGTTTTGAAGAAGTTGCCGGAAAAGGCGCCAAACAAATCACCTTTAACCAAGTCCCACTTGAAATTGCAGCCCCCTACGCAGCGGAAGATGCCGATATCACCTTACGTTTACACCAACATTTATGGCCAAGAGTCGAAAAAGAAGCCAAACTTGCCAGCGTATTTAATGACCTAGAATTACCCCTTATACAAGTATTGTCCGATATAGAGCGACAAGGTGTATATATCGACTCAATGCTACTTAGCCAACAAAGTGGTGAGTTAGCTCTAAAGCTCGACAAGTTAGAACAAGAGGCTTATGAAATCGCCGAAGAGAAATTTAACCTTGCATCGCCCAAACAGCTGCAAGTGATATTTTTCGACAAGTTAAAATACCCTGTTAAAAAGAAAACACCTAAAGGCGCACCTTCTACAGCTGAAGATGTCTTAGTTGAATTAGCGTTGGATTACCCATTACCTAAAATTATTTTGCAGCACCGCAGTTTGGCCAAATTAAAAAGTACCTATACCGATAAGTTACCGCTAATGGTTAACTCTACCACCGGGCGCGTTCACACAAGCTACCACCAAGCCAATGCGGCCACCGGACGCTTATCGTCTAGCGATCCTAACTTACAAAACATCCCTATTCGTACCGAAGAGGGTCGCCGTATTCGCCAAGCGTTTATTGCACCTGAAGGTCGTAAAATATTAGCAGCGGATTACTCACAAATTGAACTCCGCATTATGGCTCATTTGTCACAGGACAAAGGCCTGCTAACCGCTTTTGCCGAGGGCAAAGACATCCACAAAGCAACTGCAGCAGAAGTATTTGGAGTACATTTTGAAGAGGTCACAACAGAGCAACGTCGCCGCGCTAAAGCGGTCAACTTTGGTTTAATTTACGGTATGTCAGCATTTGGTTTAGCTAAGCAATTAGATATTCCACGCAATGAGGCTCAAACCTATATCGATACCTACTTTGCCCGTTACCCTGGCGTATTAAAATATATGGAAGACACACGAGCAGAGGCCGCAGAACAAGGATATGTCTCAACTTTATATGGTCGTCGCCTGTATTTACCGGAAATAAAAGATCGTAATGCCATGCGACGCCAAGCTGCAGAGCGCGCTGCGATTAATGCACCAATGCAAGGTACTGCTGCTGACATTATCAAAAAAGCGATGATTGCAGTAGCAAACTGGATCAAGCAAGACACTCATGGCGAGATAAGCATGATCATGCAAGTGCACGATGAACTAGTGTTTGAAGTGGACGCTGCTCAAGCAGAGGCGCTAAAACAAAAAGTGTGTCAGCTGATGGCCGATGCGGCCAAATTAGATGTTTATTTACTCGCAGAAGCTGGTATTGGAGACAACTGGGATCAAGCCCACTAAGCTTATAAATGCCAAAATAGTTAACTCGATTCAAGATCAAGCCAAAACCGCGCCGGAATAGCGCGGTTTTTTATCGCGTACAATTAACTCCAATCATCTGATATTAATAACTAAAATCTATGACAATGACAAATGAATAAAAAATAGATATAAGTCGACTGTGCTTAAGCTCACATTATTGTCGTTTTATATGAAAAACAGTTTTCCATTTAAAGTCCAATAGGGTATTATTCTTGTCGTAGGGTACAGAGGTTAAGATGTTCAGTCTTTCAAACCTTTATTTCACTAGCGATAGTGACCAGCCAAATTCGGCGCCTCAGCAATTTTTTGCTGGGGCTTTTTTTTGGTTTTTTTAATCGATTTGTGACTTTAAAACTGCATAGTGGACAAATTAATGGTTATTTGTAATTTTAATTCGAATTTTTAGAGTAAATACTTTAACTAAGTTAAAAATAGCGTTATTATATTTGTATTGAGAGTCATCAAATTGAGTTGATGTCACTTGAGTCTTGTTGAATTTAGCTTCTCCCCAAAAAGAGCTAAAGAATTTTATACCGATAGCCCTATGGTTATCGGTTTTTTTTGCTTGTAAAAAATGATAGACCAATAAAAAAGCGTAATGTGATTAACACATTACGCTTTTTTATTATCGATAAGTAGCTGCTAATCTTGCTGCTCTTGTTGTTCTTTTTCAAGCGCTTGCTGATCAAGTAGCCATTGTGGATTACACCACTTATTTAAAATACTCAGCACTTTTGGCTTACCTGTGCCTTTAGTTGACGAAAATGGCTCAACTTGAACCCAATCGCCAAATTTAGACAAATCTTTACGCACGGCGTTAACTGTTTTCATCTTCACGTTTTGCGCAAGCTTGTCAGATTTGGTCAACAAAGCTAACACGGGAATTTCACTGAACACCGCCCATTCAATCATTTGCATATCTAAATCTTTAAGCGGATGACGAATGTCCATCAATACCACAACACCACTTAAGCAAGCACGTTTTTGTAAATACTCGCCCAACGCAAGCTGCCATTTATTTTTTAACGCTAATGGCACTTTAGCAAAACCATAACCAGGTAAATCAACTAAACGGCGGTCAGCAGCGAGAGAAAACACGTTAATTAACTGAGTACGGCCAGGTGTTTTACTGGTTCTGGCTAAACCTTTTTGCTCGGTTAACGCATTTAATGCACTGGATTTACCGGCATTAGAGCGGCCCGCAAATGCAATCTCAACACCTACATCGCCAGGAAGATATTGATCTAAGTGTGCAATGTCAGGTGCACTGATTAAAAACTTAGTTTGACGAAAGTCGATTTGAGATTCAGACACGGTTTACTCCAGAAAATGTTTACCTAACATCATATTTATGTTTCAAATGCTGCCTTTTGCACGTTTTCGTGTAAAATATCAGCCAGATCACATTATAACTCCAAGCAAATCTTAATATTGTGATTTAAAAAGCTCTTAAATGAACTCTAAAAGCCTCATTTTAAGCAAAATTGTCGCTTGGAAAACTATTTTACCACGCTTGCGGGTTATCCTAGTAAGCTCAGGACAATAAATTAACAAGAAGTTGGAACGCCATGAAAAAGTTAGCTCTTGCGCTGTCTGTAGTAGCCGCTATGTCATCACCTGTTATGGCTGAAGGTAATGCCGAAGCGGGAAAAACTAAAGCACTCGTATGTTCTGCCTGTCACGGTGTTGACGGCAATAGCATGATTGATATGTACCCGAAACTCGCGGGACAACACCCATCATACCTTGAGAAACAGTTAAAAGAGTTTCGTGCAGCAATGCAAACAGGTGGTAAACAAGGTCGTATGGACCCAATCATGGGAAGTATGGCTATCGGGTTAAGTGACCAAGATATTGCTGATCTTGCTGCCTATTACTCATCGCAAAAGCTTATTGTGGCTGATGTGGCCGATGTTCCTGCTGCGGGTGAGTCGCTTTACAAAGGTGGTGATATGACTCGCGGCATAACATCATGTATTGCATGTCACGGTCCAGATGCAAAAGGTATGGCAGCGGCAGGGTTTCCAGCTCTTGGCGGCCAACATGCTAATTACATCAAAATTCAATTAACTAAATTCCGTGAAAAAAGTCGTAATAACGATATGAACGGCATGATGCAAGATATTGCGAAAAAGTTAACCGATGCTGATATGGAAGCTTTATCTAAGTATATTTCAAGCATTAAGTAGTTTTAAATCATAAATCTACTGATTAAATAATGGGTCTGGTTGACCCATTATTTTTGACCGCTAGTTTACGTTTACGTCAACTTCACACCATCAATGCTTGACAGGGTTGACACTTTTAGGGTTAAATACCCCCCGTACCGAGATGAACCCAACTGTTTATTGCTAATAATAATAATGTAAAAACAGATCTCGTACTTTATCATTTAAGATATAAGAATAAATTGAATCAATAATAATAATATACTTACGGCCACTCAATAATAATAACAAAGAGTCGCGATTTCGGTTTGAAATCCAGGTCAGATATTTTGTAAGGGACAGACCAATTGGTCGACATGCTATATAGCACTGCCTTACGCAACAGAGATAAAAGCCAACTGTATTCGCACACAAAGCTCACGCTTAGGATGCATTCACTGGAAGCGGAATATCACTGGAAGGTACTTTATACAAGGATAGTAAATTCACGTCACAGATGACGGTTAGGAATATGATGTGTCATTGATGACCGTCTACGGAAGCTGAAGTCAGGATGATTACAGAGCATATAAAAAAGCGTCATAGATGACCAATAATAATAAGCGCATGGAAAGCTTAAAAAACAAGAAGGATCCGACCGGGAAGTCGCATAGCAAGCATGGATACTTGGAATCAGAATAAGGTGCTTTTTGCACTGTTTATAAGGTGGCAGTTTACTGCCACCTTTTTTCTTGTCTTTTTTTCAAGCTACACTGTATCTCTTGGTGATTTTAAAGCTCAAAAAATCCCTATATACTGTCATGACACATCCTTCTATAGGTGTATAAATATTTAATGATACCCTGCCCTCTGTGCAATCATCAGGCTCAATTTTTTTTGCAGGATAAAAAGCGCGCGTTTTATGTCTGTCCTCATTGTGGCCTAGTTATGGCAGATCCTAAGTCTCATATAAGACCAAGTATTGAAATTCAACGTTATGGCCGAGCACAGAAAGGGGCTAAACAACGGCAGCTTTCACAATTCTTAATGCCACTTTTAGCGCAAATTAATTTACAACAATCGGGTACATTATCTGGGCTTAACTTTGGCCGGGTACTGGATGCACAATGTTTGCAATCAATTAATGAAGCCGGCCATAGTGTTAAGCAATACGATCCTTTTTTTGCAGCAGATCACAGTGTATTGCAAACAACCTATGACTTTGTCTGTAGCTATAAAGTTTTTGAGCATTTTCGCCACCCAAATAAAGAGTGGCAATTGTTTTCTCGTTTAGTTAAACCGGGGGGATGGTTAGCAATTAGTACCCCACTGATGACGGATTTAAGACATTTTAATAAGTGGCATTATAAAAATAATCCCACCCATGTAAGCTTCTATCAACGACAAACTTTCGAATATTTAACCGAAAATAGCGAATTTACGCTATTATTTGTATCGCAGGCGCTCATTTTGATGCAAAAATCATCAGGATCTGGTATAAAGCGCATCCTAATTTAATGCACGTTGGCATTTTGCCGACGTGAGCTGTTTTAAAAAGTAACTGAGATAATTCATGGCGCGCAGTAAAAAAACTCGCAAGGGCGGAGAGAACGGCCCTAAATTTGCACCTAGAGTCAAAAAAGCCGATCGTAAAGATGCTGAAGGAAAACGTGGCGAAACAGGCCGTAAGTCTGGAAGTCGTCATAACGAAGCCTTACTAAAGAAAAGTGCACCCTCTAATGCTGGCAAGTCGACAGACCCTCGTCATGGCAGTAAAAAGCCTGTAGCACTAGCACCTGTGGTCAAAGTATCTAAAGTTGCGGAACAGGATAAGCCTAAGCAACCTAAAATGACTGACGAGCAAAAGTTGCTCAAGTTAGAAGATGACCCACGCCTAAATAGCTTGTTAGACATGCTAGAAGAAGGCCGTGACTTGTCTGCAGAAGATCAAAAGTGGCTTGATGCTCAATTAGACAAAATTGAACATCTAATGGACCGTTTAGGGTTAAATGAGCCAGAGCCAGCGCCAAAAACAGTCAAGAAACCCGCTAAATCAGATTCTGATGATGACTTATTAGCCCGGTTTGAGTCTGGTGAGAATCACTTAAACGATTACTTCTCCAAAGACTAAATAAACTCCCCACTGGCGCTTAATGCGCCAGTTTGTTATTCGTCGTATTCAGCCAATTAAGGAGTCTTTGTGTCTACCGCTCTTATAATCATCGCCATTATCATCGTTATCGCCTCAGGTGCTTATGCCGCATCATTGTTGTTGAAAGTGAAACGCCAAGCTGCCATTAATCAACAAGCACTTGAGGAACGCCTAGCAAAAGCAGAGGTGCGTCGCCAACAAGTCCTTACCGATATTCGTTACATCGCGGCAGCGATGCTAGAGGACCGCTGCGAGCTTTCTGAAGGGGTAATGCGTATTGGTAAGTTATTCGATGCTTTGTCGATGACGGAACAAGTGACTCCGCTTTTCCCGAAGCTGTTCAGCCATTATGACATCATAAGATCTCATCCTATTATGGAAGCGCGTCAAGCGCTACCCAAGCAACAACGTATGAAACTGGATTTTGCCAGAATGCGCTCTGAAGCTGACTTAGGTGAGAGTATTTTGCAAGAAGCTAAAAATATTACTGAGTTCGAACAAGCCCCTACACATTAATTCACCTAACACCAATTGATCTATAATTTAAGCTCTACAGGCCGCTAGGCAGATGCGCCAGATCTACTTAAGCGCTTGCTAATCCAAATAGATTTGTTACTTTAAAATACATAATAAAATAATAAGGCTACCCGTTAAATGGTAGCCACAAATAAAGGGTTACTTATGTTTAATCGCTTCTGTAGCTGGTCACTCACCAAGCTTGGCTGGCAGTTTGATGGCCATATAAATCATAACCAATCATGTGTCATTATCGTTGGCCCGCACACGAGCAATTGGGACTTTGTTGTTGGTATTCTGGCGCGCGGTGCATTAAACACCCCAATCCATTTTTTAGGTAAACATCAATTGTTTGTTCCGCCTTGGGGCTGGATATTTAAAGCAATGGGTGGCAGCCCGGTAGACAGACGTAAACACAACAACTTGGTTGATTCTGCGGTACAGCTATTTAATCAAAATCCAAATTACAAACTTGCATTAGCACCGGAAGGTACTCGCAGTCCTGTTAAACGCTGGAAAAGTGGTTTTTATCATATCGCCCTGCAAGCAGGTGTTGATATTGTGCCGGTAGGCTTAGATTTTAATAGTAAGAAAATAATTATCACCACAGCATTAAAACCAACCGGGGCGATAGAGTTAGAAATAAATCAATTGATGGCTTTTTACCGCACCATTAATGGCCGTCACGCTAAAACCATTCCAGTTTATCAAAAGTAACAAACCAAATAACCACTAGGGCTGCGATTCACAGCCCTATAGTCTGCTAATTTTCTAGCTTATTGACTACTGTGTTGATAGAACGCATATCAATGCCCGTCGGATTTTGGAATGCTTGCAAACCAAACTCTGGTAATACAGCAAAAACATGATCAAATATATCGGCCTGAATCTCCTCGTAGTATGCCCAGCGAATATCATTGGTAAAGATATACAATTCAATCGGTAGCCCCTCAGTTGTCGGCGCCAACTGACGCACCATAAGGGTCATATCTTTGTGTATCTTCGGGTGCTGGCGTAAAAACTCCTGTAGGTAAATCCTGAAGGTGCCTATGTTGGTTAACCTTCTGCCATTAACTGGCATATCAAGATCGCTAATCAGTTGGTTTGCCGTGGTAATTTCTGACAGCTTTTGTGGAATATAAGCTTTTAAATGATTCACTTTTGATAAGCGGCTTTTTTCATCATCGCTGAGAAACTTAATACTATTTACATCGATATTAATTGAACGTTTGATACGGCGTCCGCCAGATTCTGACATACCGCGCCAATTTTTAAACGCATCGGACACTAAAGCATAAGCGGGGATCATGGTGATAGTGTTATCCCAATTACGCACTTTTACTGTCGTTAAAGTGACATCTTCAACCGCACCATCTGCACCATACTTGTCCATTTGGATCCAATCGCCTTTACTCACCATGCGATTAGCTGCTAATTGAATACCCGCAACAAAGCCTAAAATGGTGTCGCGAAAAACTAACATCACCAAACCGGTGGCAACACCTAAACCACTAAAAAAATATACCGGCGAACGGTCACTTAACACGGAAATTATAACAATCAGACCAATAAAAAATAAAAACAGCTTAGTCAGCTGTACAAAGCTTTTAACCGGTAAATTGCGGTTAATTCGTTTAACATCTGCTATCTCATTAACTGCATTCAAACCGGCGTATATTGCGCGGATAATTAATATCACCAGTAAAGCACCAAGCGCACGATCTAAAAACAAGCTTAATACTTTATGTTCGGTTAATACTATCGGCAATAAAAAGTCTAAAATGAGCAGGGGGACTAGCATAGCTAAACGTTCAAACATTTTGAAGCGGATAAAAATATCATCCCAGGTCACACTAGAACGTCGAATAATACGATTAATACCACTCACAAAAAAATGATGAGTGATAAAATAACCAATGCCTGCCACAAGCACACACGCGAGCAATAATACTGAGGTAGAAATACCATCGGTAGGCTGACTATTAATCCCTAAATCTGTTAGCCAAGAGGCCACTTCAACTCGCCAATTTGTATTCACATTCAATCCTATTCATTCAATAGTATGGCTTTTTAATAAGCACAAACATAATAATCACTGGGTAAAAGATGATCAGTTAAATCCATAATTACCCATCTAAAGCCAGTCACAAACTATTATTCTAAATCGTGATTTTAACATTATCATTTCAGCACTTATATGGAAGATTCAACAATATTGATATTGCTCACGCTAAACTATCCTAATCTTTATTTTTCAAGCCCTTAAAAAAGTAAAAAGGACCTTACGGTCCTTTTATTTATTGCTTAATTTCAGCATAGGTTTGAGCTCTAGGACAAAGTAGCATACCTAGCGGCTTGGTATCATGCCCATTGGTAAGTAAGTATTGAAGTTTGCTTGCATCAATAACTCAATAGAATTTTCGATATCAGGTGCAAAGAAACGATCTTGATCGTAAAACGTCACCACTTCACGTAACTCGGCTTTCGCTTTGGCTACCGCAGCACTGGGTTGTAATGGCTTTCTAAAATCAAGCCCTTGAGCCGCTGCCAACAATTCAATTGCCAACACTCCACGGGTGTTTTCACTCATATCCCGTAAACGACGCGCGGCAAAGGTTGCCATAGACACGTGATCTTCCTGGTTTGCAGAGGTCGGCAAGCTGTCTACCGATGCTGGGTGAGCATAGGTTTTGTTCTCAGACGCTAATGCCGCTGCAGTCACTTGCGCAATCATAAAACCTGAGTTTACCCCGCCGTTATTCACTAGAAATGGCGGTAGTTTTGATAAGCTAGAGTCAATTAACAAGGCCATACGGCGCTCAGAAATTGAACCTAACTCAGCTATCGCAATCGCCAAGTTATCCGCCGCCATTGCAACAGGCTCAGCATGGAAGTTACCACCTGATAGAATATCTCCGGTGTCTTGGAACACTAATGGGTTATCTGTTACCCCATTGGCTTCGACACATAGTACATCAGCGGCATGGCGAATTTGAGTTAAACACGCACCTAATACCTGTGGCTGGCAACGTAGTGAATACGGGTCTTGCACCTTGTCACAGTTTGCATGGCTTTGACTTATTTCAGAGTCATTACCCAATAAATGACGGAAAATAGCTGCCGAGTCAATTTGGCCTTTTTGTCCACGCGCAGCGTGAATACGCGCATCAAACGGACTGCGACTGCCCATTGCGGCTTCAACACTCATTGAGCCAATAACTGAACTTGCGGCAAATAAGTCTTCTGCATTAAACAAACCTTCTAACGCCAGCGCAGTTGAAGCTTGTGTACCATTAAGTAACGCCAAGCCTTCTTTAGCCGCTAACTCTAAAGGTTGTAGACCGGCAATTTCTAAGCCTTCTTTGGCGCTAATTAACTCACCTTGGTAACTCATTTCGCCTTCGCCTAATAACGGCAAACACATATGCGCCAATGGAGCTAAATCACCCGATGCGCCAACTGAACCTTTTTCTGGCACACAGGGATAAACACCGGCATTAACCAGCTTGATGAGGAAGTTGATAACCTCAAGACGAATACCCGAAAAACCCCGGCTTAATGAGTTAATTTTTAATACCATCATTAAACGCACGGTCGCATCTTGCATATATTGGCCGATACCCGCCGCATGCGATAATACAATTGAGCGCTGTAATAGCTGTAAATCACCTGGCGCAATTTTGGTGTTCGCTAATAAGCCAAAACCGGTATTGATACCATAAACGGTGCGACCATCTCGCAATACTTGCTGAACAATTTCAGCACTATTGTTAATATCAGCAAAGGCGCTATCGGCAAGTGTTAGCTCAACAGAATTACGACTAATTTGGCGCAGCTCTGCCAGTGTGAGTGTGCCCGGTGTTAATGTGAATTTATGCTTAGTCATTATTGTGTTCCTGCTTTATCACTTGAAATCATAGGTAAATCTAAACCTTGCTCTTTAGCGCACTGTTTTGCGATGTCGTAACCTGCATCAGCATGACGCATCACACCAGTTGCGGGGTCATTCCATAATACTCGACCTAATCGCGTAGCCGCTTCATCAGTACCGTCGGCAACAATAACCACACCAGAATGCTGACTAAAGCCCATACCCACGCCACCACCATGGTGCAGTGACACCCAAGTGGCGCCGCTAGCGGTATTCAATAGTGCATTCATTAATGGCCAATCAGACACCGCATCAGAGCCATCAAGCATAGATTCGGTTTCACGATTTGGACTGGCTACTGAGCCTGAGTCTAAATGATCACGACCAATAACGATTGGCGCAGATAACTCGCCATTTTTAACCATTTCGTTAAAGGCTAACGCTAAACGAGCACGATCTTTAAGACCCACCCAACAAATACGTGCAGGCAAACCTTGAAACGCAATACGCTCACGCGCCATGTCTAACCAATTATGCAAATGTGGATTATCAGGAATAAGCTCTTTGACTTTGGCATCGGTTTTATAAATATCCTCAGGATCACCCGACAAGGCTACCCAACGGAACGGGCCAATACCTTCACAGAATAAAGGACGCACATAAGCAGGTACAAAACCAGGGAAATCAAAAGCATTTTCAACGCCTTCATCAAACGCCATTTGACGAATGTTATTACCGTAATCTGTGGTTGCAGCGCCAGCAGCTTGTAATGCCAACATAGCTCTAACCTGAACAGCCATTGATTGTTTAGCCGCCTTAACAACCGCCGCTTCATCAGTTTTACGCATGCTGGCAGCGTGCTCTAATGTCCAGCCCTGGGGTAAATAACCATTTAATGGGTCGTGTGCTGAGGTTTGGTCGGTTACCACGTCCGGCGTAATGCCGCGCTTAACTAACTCAGTAAATACATCGGCCGCATTACCTAACAAGCCGACCGATACTGGCTTGCCGCTTTTATTGGCCTCATCAATCATGGCTAATGCTTCGTCTAACGACTTGGCTTTTTTGTCTACATAGCGGGTGCGCATTCTAAAGTCGATACGGGTTTCATCCACTTCACAGGTTAATACTGAATAGCCCGCCATAGTGCCTGCTAATGGTTGAGCGCCGCCCATACCACCTAAACCACCGGTTAAAATCCACTTACCCGCAGATGAACCGTTAAAGTGTTGGTTTGCCATAGCGACGAAGGTTTCGTAAGTGCCTTGCACAATGCCCTGCGAGCCAATGTAAATCCACGAACCTGCGGTCATTTGGCCATACATGGCTAAACCTTTTTTATCGAGTTCGTTAAAGTGCTCCCAATTAGCCCAATGCGGTACCAGGTTTGAGTTGGCAATAATCACTCGCGGTGCATTACTGTGGGTTTTAAACACGCCTACAGGTTTACCTGATTGCACTAATAAGGTTTCATCATCTTCAAGACGCTGCAGCACTTCAATAATTTTGTCATAGCTTGGCCAGTCTCTTGCTGCACGGCCAATACCACCGTAAACCACCAAATCTTCCGGGCGTTCAGCTACATCAGGGTGTAAGTTGTTCATTAACATCCGCATTGCCGCTTCTGTTAACCAGCTTTTACAACTTAGCGTTGTACCGTGTGGCGCAATAATTCGTCTGCTTGGGTCGTGTCTTTTATCCATATTTTCCTCTTCAACCTGTTCGGTTTGTTTTATTTTTTCTGTGGCTAACGGCTTGTTGTTCGTTAGTTAATCTGTTTACTTACGGCGAATAACTTATTTATCTATGGTTAACGCTTAAAGGTTAAATGGCCGCCTAATCTAAATTTACTGCCGGGGTGCACTAAACGGGCAAAACTCACCACGCCTTTACGTGACCAGGTACGGCGAGTAATTTGTAAGCAGGGTTCAGTGGCCACTATTTCTAAACGTTGCTGAGTTTGTTCTGTGGCAATAATCGCTTCGACTGTGTGGCGCGCTTCTGTTAATGGCGCAATTTGGGATAAGTATTCATGGGGTGTTTGCTGGCTAAAATCTTGCTTTAGGTAATCAGGGATCAAGTTAGGATTAACAAAGCGTTCCTCTAACTGTAATGGTATACCTTGCTCGCAATGCACTAATACCGAGTGAAATACGGCACTACCCACCTCTAATCCTAACGCGATAGCAATTGGCGCGATGGCGTCTATTTGGGTTAACTCTAGCTGCTTTACACTGTATCCATGGCCGCGCTCTTTAATTTCATCGGCAATATTACGAATATTCAGTAAAGACGATTGCGACTTAAGACCTGCTACAAATGTCCCTAACCCTTGGGTGCGCTCTAAAATGCCAGCCTCGACAAGTTCAGTTAATGCGCGTCTGGCAGTCATTCGACTACAATTAAACATCTCAGTTAATTGATTTTCTGATGGTATGCGGGCGTTCTCTTCCCACTCACCCGCCTCAATACGCGCAAGGATGAATTGTTTAATCTCAGCAAATTTTGCCAATGCCATATGCGGTTCCAATGCTAGAAATGAGGAATAATGGGATATCATCCTAGCTTGTATATACAAGCAAGATCAAGTATTGTTTGATTAACAATCAAAAGACTGAGTAAAGAACATGGCTATGAACTGGGACCACGTGTGGATTGATGTCAACGTTGCCACTATGGATACAGCATCATCAGTGCCATATGGCGCGATTGAAAGTGCAGCCATTGCCGTAAAAGACGGCAAAATAGCCTGGATAGGCCCTCGCGCAGATCTCCCTAAGTTTGATGCGTTAGCCACGCCGATTTACCGTGGTAAAGGTAAATGGATCACTCCTGGCTTGATTGATGCCCACACTCATCTCGTCTTTGCAGGCAGCCGCGCCAATGAGTTTGAACAACGCTTACAAGGCGCAAGCTATGAAGATATTGCTCGAGCTGGCGGCGGTATAATTTCAACCGTAACAGCCTGTCGCGAAGCCGATGAAGAAACCCTATTTGATCTGGGTCGTAAGCGTTTAAATGCGCTTGCTAAAGAAGGCGTTACCACAATTGAAATAAAATCTGGCTATGGTTTAGATACCGAAACCGAATTAAAACTCCTTAGGGTTGCGCGAGAACTCGGCGAGCATCACCATATCGATGTGAAAACCACATTTTTAGGCGCCCATGCCATTCCTGCAGAATATAAAACCCAACCTGATGCTTATGTCGATTTAGTCATTGATGAGATGCTGCCACAAGTGATTAAGCATAATCTTGCTGATGCTGTTGATGTGTTTTGCGAAGGCATCGCCTTTAATCTTGAGCAAACAGAGCGAGTGCTGACAGCTGCCAAACAAGCCGGCTTAGCAATAAAGCTGCATGCCGAACAATTGTCTAATATTGGTGGTAGTGAATTAGCTGCCAAACTTGGCGCTTTGTCTGTCGATCATATTGAACATTTAGATGAAGCAGGCGTACAAGCCTTAAGTCAAAGCGGTACCTGTGCGGTACTGCTACCTGGTGCCTATTATTTTCTACGAGAAACCAAATTGCCACCGATTGAATTGCTGCGTAAATACAAAGTACCCATTGTTATCGCCAGTGATTTTAACCCTGGTTCATCACCAATTTGTTCAACCAAATTGATGCTAAATATGGCGTGTACATTATTCCGCCTAACGCCTGAAGAAGCCCTTAAAGGCTTAACCATTAATGCCGCTAAAGCATTGGGGATTGAAGAAAGTGTTGGTAGTTTAGTGGTAGGTAAACAAGCCGATTTCTGTTTGTGGGATATTAGTTCACCTGCTGAACTGGCTTACACTTTTGGGGTAAACCCTTGCGAGCAAGTCATTAAAGCGGGTCAAATTATTCAGCAGTAAACCCACATAATCCGCTATAAAAAGAGCTTAAACCGACTAGCGATTTAAGCTCTTTTATTATTGGTAATATTAAGTCTAGGTAACCTAGAAACTAAACAATGCCTTCAGGAATAGCTTAAAATTACTCCATTGCATGACGTTTACCTTGTTTGTTTTTCATTGGATCGCCGTCATATCCTAGCGCTTTCCAATCTAAACGTTCACCTTTGTTATGGCAGTCATTACATTGTAATGCTTTGCCTTTTGGTGACACCATATGGTTGATGCGCCACCACATTTCGGTTTCAACAAAGCCATGCTTACCACTGTACTTGAAGCCTTTCTCTATCATAGTTGGGTTAGCTTCCATGCCTAATTTTGCTGCTAAGTCCCAATCAAACTTATCCCAATAGCCACCTTCACCGTACGTTTTAGGGGTTATCAAAATATTGAGTTTAGCATCATAAATTTGCTTACCCGTGTGCACTTTGAAAGGATAGATTTTAGCTTTAGGGTCATTAATATCCCCTAATGGATAAGTTAATTTAATTGTTTGAGTTGGGTCCATTTTATCGCCAGCCATATACGCATCGGCACGGCCATTAAACCAAGCATATTGTGGTTTAACGTCTTTTTGCCAAATAAAGCTACCTTTCTTTTTATTAAAAGTATGCTTACCATATTGATCTGTCGTATCAGGAAGATCTTGCCCTGCAGTTGACCAGTCCCAATGCATTTTTGTCGGTTCATTTTTCGCAAATGACGGTATATGACAAGTCTGACACGCTACGGTTTCCGAGTGGGTATTAAGCTTTTTGTTTTTATGAGGTGCGCCATCATGGCAGTTTTCACAACCAATTTTGCTTTCGCCTCCAGGTGAGACACCCATCGCATTACCGGTAATTTGATGACTTTCAGTGACGTGACAAGTTTGGCACTGGAAATCATTTCCATCGGCATTCATATGCACATCGGTCGCTTTATCTGGATAAGACATGGATGAGTCTAAATCACCGTGCTTAACCGCATCACCGCCACCACCGTAAAAGTGGCAGCTGCCGCAATTATCACGCACAGGCGAACCGACATTCTGGGCTACGTTGGCTAAATTGACTCTTGCTAATGCCTCGCCTGCACCCGCAGGATCTTTAATGTAAGTCCCCGTGGTGTCGTGACAGACTAAACAATCCACTTTAGTCGCGTCCTTAAAGTCGAATGTAGAATCTTTCCAACCATAGCCAGCATGGCAGCTGGTACAACGCGGTTCATTACCGGATATCGACACACAAAAGTTGTTAATACTGTTCTTTTTACCACGCATCACTGTGCGATCAGGTAGCTTTTGTTCTAATTCCCAAGTCCAATGTGAAGATGTCATAAATTCTTCAGCATGTTCTTTATGGCATGTTAAGCATTGTGTAGTCACTTCAGGGCCGTTGGAAAATGGCCCTTTTAGCGCCTCTTTATGGTCAAAGGCAGCCTGTGCAGTGGTGCTTATGGCAAGCAACATAAGGGCTGCAGTTAAGATTTTCATGGTGTATATCCTTACCTCCCTGAGCAGACACTCAGGGAGGAACCAAGTTAGAAGTTAACCGTCAGTGACGCATTAACGTCATAGGCGGTGTCGACAACGGGTAGCATTGAGAACGCGTTACCGGCAATCACATCGTCAACATTCATCGGTGCACCTACTGGTGAGCCACTTCCGGTATATTCATAGTCGTAATACAAACCGGCTAACTTGATAAACATTTTTGGATTTATATCAAAAATATAATAGGCTTCAGCTACATGGCCACGGGTCGCTAGCTTACTGCCGATAGGATCATCTTGCGCTTGGGTGAACGGACTCCAGTATTTAGAACCGTAGTTATATTCCAAGCCGAACTTTCCGTAGGGTGCAGGTATTTGCATACCGACATAAATGCCATAGCCATCTTTAGTGTCACTATGAACCGTTTCTTTTGGCACCATAATGATTTCAGTCCCCGTGCTGTTCAGCTCAGCTTCAAATACTGCGTCACTTAACATGCCGCCAAACAAACCGGCATTACCGTTTGGTTCTGCGCGAGTCCAACCGAATGAAGCAAACATTTTCATATCGTCATCGGTTTCATAGGCATAACCTAGTCCCCCTAAGAACAAATCACCAATCACACCGCTGGGTTGTACGCGGGTAACGAAGTTAAAGTTGTCAAATTTTTGCATGTCTTGATACATAGTTGGAGCAAAGATACCCGCCAGTTGAGTCGGGAATGCCATGGTGCCTGTAAAGCCATCATTGACATCTTTAGCGCCGAATAAAGTGAACTGTAAGAAGTGGTTTCCGTCACTGACAACGTCGATATTAAAACCACCGAGGTGAGTATCTTTGGTGATAATGTCGCCAAATAATTCGCCATTACCGTACTGTGATTCAAATCCTTGACCATAGCAAAAACGCACTGTTTGACCTTCGATACCGGTAATATCACTGAGATCATAGCCTAGCGTTAGGCCATCGAAGTTGAAGTTAACTAAATGACCTGATGGCGTGCCGCCTCTGAGTTCATTTTCACGATAGTGACTTGGTGGGCCGTAGGTTGAAGGGCGGCGTCCAATCGAAAGATAGGTGCCGCTGCCGTTAATGTCTTTCCAGTTAAAATAGGCGCGTTCTACTTTTAATTCATCACCACTGGTGTACCGCTACTGGTGCCATCCATAGTGAATGAATTCCACGAATCAAACACTTTAACGCCAGTAGAGTCTCCCCAACTTTTAAACATGGTTAAACGTCCGGAAAAACTGACGTTATCCCATACTTTAGCATCAATATTTAAACGCAACCGCGTGGTGTAAAAAATCTCATTATCAATATCTTGCTGGGTTTTTGCCCCTAACATCATAGGCATAACGCCTTGTAGCATACCGTTTTGAAACGCGCTGGCTAAATCAGGGTTCGCTATCATCATTTGGCCTAACGGAGAGGTAGCACTATTCGGGTCACCAAATGCTCCTGACATGGCTTTCGCGCCAAAGTCAGAGAAATTAACGTTCATGGCCGGGTTCCATGTGACATTTTGGTAATGTAAAGAATGCGCTTTAGTTCTAAAGTCACCAGTGATTG
This sequence comes from Shewanella glacialimarina, assembly GCF_020511155.1. Taxonomy (NCBI): domain Bacteria; kingdom Pseudomonadati; phylum Pseudomonadota; class Gammaproteobacteria; order Alteromonadales; family Shewanellaceae; genus Shewanella; species Shewanella glacialimarina. Next base: position 4,348,594 of record NZ_CP041216.1, read on the forward strand.
CAACTCTGTCTAACGCGGTGTGACGTTCGGTTTTATCAACCCGTGAATTTAAATCGTCAAGATCTTCAGTTATTGTTGCGAGCTGTTGTTTTAAATCAGCAATTTTCTGGGCATCTGCGTCTGCCGCAAGGCTAGCACCGCTCATAAAGAGCGCATTAGCAACGAGTATTGATATGAGAGTTCTCATGTTATTTCTCCCCAAACCTGCCTAATAAACAAGTCTATTTGGCAAATTTTAGTTGTAAAAATCCCTGAGGCTTAGCCCCATTATTTTTCAGTTTGATTAGTGGCTGACGTTTTCGCTTAAGACGAAAGGTACTCAGCGTTTATGATTTAGCCGCAGGTTGCTGGTTGATCTGAATCAGCGGCATGGTCATATAAAAACTGTTGAATATCTTTTAAGTCTTTTTCTGACAGTGCCTCAAAAACGGCAGGTTTGGCTTTGTGCATATCGCGAGTGAAAAAGCGATCCCACTGGCTCATGGTTTTGGTCATTGGAGTGAGTTCTTGCCCTTCACTATTTGCACTGTGGCAGGCTTTACATTCTTTTTTGTACAGGTGCTTACCTTTTTTAGGGTTTCCACCTTCAGCGGCCATAACTTGACTACCAAACGATAATGCTATGGCGATTGCTATACTAACTTTAATATAAGTGTTCATCTGTTTATCCTCTGTAGGGCTTTTTATGGGTGCTACGTTAGCAAGGTGTCATTATTTCTTTGCTGTAACTAATGTTACCTAAAAGGGGGTAGTGTTAATTTGAAGTAGATCATATCCATGCAAAAAATCTAATTGATAAAAATATAATTGATAAAAATCTAATGGATATGATTATAACGAGCATGTTATTAATAATTAATCGGTCTTGGCATTACTTAAAAAGCTACGCTAGGGAGGAAATAAAGCTAATAGAACAACCTCGAGGGGGAGTGTTAAGAATATGGGTAATGAGTTAAAACGAAAAAATCGCCCAAATGGGCGATTTTTAATTAATAACAATATAGCCTACGACTCGGCTAACTCATCCAATGGCAACCAATTTACTGTCACACCAGCCTGTTGAAACATCTCTTGTGAAAGCTTAATTTTTTCACCCCAGCGTGATAAAAAATCAGCATTTTGTTCAGGGCAAAAGACGCCAGTAATACCTGTTTGAATTATTTTTGCTGCACAATTAGGGCAAGGAAAGTGCGTCACCCAAATATCGCATCCATCAAGGTCACGCTTGGCAAATAAAATGGCGTTTTCTTCGGCATGCAATGTTTTAAGCAGCTTCATTTCCCTGTCGTCGGTTTCAGCACTGTCTGAAATACCGTGCGGATAACCATTAAAGCCAACTGACACAATACGATTATGCTTGGTGATCACCGCGCCCACTTGAGTCGACGGGTCTTTACTCCAAGATCCCACTAACTCAGCCATTTGAAAAAAACGTTTTGCCCACTTTGAAATCATACTAAAAGCCCTAAATGAATGACAAATAACAATCTTATTCGATAAAACATCATACCTGATTAATAAATCATACTACTAAGATATCTGATGAAGTAATACTTTAGAGACCCTCTAACATCTTGGTCCACTTATCCAAATAAAATGGATGCTCAGTTAAACTAAGCGCACTTCTCAGTGAATCTTTAGCCTTATCGACCTCGCCTAATTGAATATAAGCTTCAGCTAGGGCGGCATGTGCTCCCGCCTCTTTAGGATAAGTTTCAATAGCCAGCATAAAAGTACTTAACGCGGTTTGAGGATCCGTTTTTAACTGACTGTCTGCTAATAATGTTAACGATTCAACAGCTGAAATCTCAAAACCATATACCTGTTTTGACAAGTGCTGATAATACTCAACAATCGCTTTAGCGCCCTGCTTGCCGATAACTGAGTCAGGTTTAACCGTGTTATGCACATCATTAAATATCATCTCAATACCGTTGGCGGTAGCCAGTATAGGTTGGGTCATATAATAACTGCCGTCAAAGCGCTTTATTTGATAGTTCAATTGACTATTGGCATTGGTTTGAATGATACCTTCAAGCTTAGCAAATGAATCTAGTTGCCTCTGCTCAAAGTCACTATCACTGGTGCTAACAAATAGAAATCTTGGTTTGTCTTGCATGTTTTTAAGCTTTTTAGGCGCGTCATTTAGCACATATGCAAAGTCTGCTGATAACACTGGGCTAGCAGCAATATAGGCATTAAATAAGCTAGGACGATTAATTAAGCTGTAGAGCACTAAACCAGCATTACCAGTAAAGCCGTTAAAAATACGAAAGCCGTTGGTGCGATAGCGTTCATCAATTGCGGGCAGTAAATCTTGCTCAAAAAAGTCCAGTAGTGCCTGATCACCTTGTTGCTCTATTGCACGCTGCTTTAACTTTCCCAAGGCTTGATGGCCATCCGGTGCGGTAATAATGATCGTTTCAGGCCATGGCCAACCGCCGTTATGGCTCATCCAGTCGTGCATTCCAACCAGCATTAAATGACTTCTTGGATGTAAATCCAACAGAACAACATAACGTGTGTTCGGTGACTGTTGATAATTATGTGGCAAAGTCACCATGAAATTGGCCGACTCAGCACCCAGTAAAGTGGACGTTACCTTAAGTTCTTCGGTGGTCGAAATGGGGAAAGCGGGTTTAGCATAAGGCTGACTTGACCAGAATATAGCAATAAAAAACATGAGTGCTAAAAAGTAATAACAACGTAGGGATTGAATCATATTCGTCCTTGAAAATAGGTAGCTCAAATGAGTACATCAGTTGATCCTAACTTAACACCCAAAAGCTGAGCGTACAACTTTCAAAAATTTGTTGTGATTTATGATTTACTTACAACAAATCCTCAGCTTAGATAATGCAATTAAGCTAGCCATTAACAACAATAAAGCATAGGATCACAGGCAAGTTAATTTGTTTATTTGGAGTCACAAAACATTATGAGTATTAGAGCCATCATCGTTGATACCGCTGGTACCACTACCGATCTAACCTTTATTCAGGATGTATTATTTCCTTACTCCAAAAAAGCAATGGCTGACTTTCTTGAGCAAAATCAAAGTAATGCATTGGTTGATTACTGCATTAGTGATGTTAAAGATATCGCGCTTGAACCTGAAGCAGATCTTGCCCGTGTCAATGAAATTTTATGCCAATGGATTGATGAAGACCGTAAACTGACTCCATTAAAAACCTTGCAGGGATTGATTTGGAAACAAGGCTATAGCCGCTCTGAATTTAGAGGCCATATCTATCCAGATTTCATCGACAATATTGACCGCATTCTTAACGCAAACCTGCGTATTTATAGCTTTTCATCTGGATCTGTCGACGCGCAAAAATTACTGTTTAGTCATACCGACTCAGGTGATTTAACCGCTAAATTTAGCGGTCATTTTGATACTCGTACCGGTAATAAATTAGACAAGCAGGCGTACAGCAACATTTGTAACACCATCAGCTTAAAACCAAAACAGTTGCTGTTTATTTCCGATAGAGTGGAAGAGTTACAAGCCGCAGAAGCTGCGGGGTTAATGACTTGCCAAATGGTAAGAGAGCCAAGTGCCAACACGGCTAAATTCAAAACCATTACCACATTTGATGAACTGTCTGTCTAACAATCTCCCCCCACTATTAAGGTGGGGGAAGCATTATCACTCTACTTGATTCACTGGCTTTGGTAACATTCGACCAAAAGCAACTGAAACACATGGTTTAATAACAAAGTCATAATCATAAACAGCACTACTATTGCGTGTTATTGCCAGTATTTCATAATCATTCAATTCTACAACGTGTGAATCTGCCGATTTTTCACAACGAGACAAGTTATCTGCCTCGAACGTATAAGCAAATAATGCTACCGCCTTACGCACCCCTAAAGAGTAATTGTGGTGGACCTGCTTGAAGTCAATCTCTTGAAATATATTGATATTAAGGTTCATACCCTCTAGTTGTTTGTCATCTGTGGTACTGAGATTGTCATTCTCTTTGGCTAGAGGTTGTTCCAGCTGGTCTAATATATCCTCTCTCATATTTACATCTTGTTGGTTTAGCACCTGAGAAACTGGACTGTTCGGATCTTCAATATTACTTTCTAGATCAACACCTAACAACATCCACAAATGGTAAATCACCACAAAAGACAACATCACTCTGACTAAAAATGTACTACGTCGAAAAGTACTATGATGTATAAATTGAGGTGACTTGATACCTAATGGCCTCAATATCCATATAAATAAGAAGTAAGCAGGTGACATAATCTGCACTAAAAACATCACGATCCCGCTGATAATAATGAACCAAGCAGGGATATACAGCAGAATGGCGAAGTTATGAGTGTAATTAAAATGTTGAGCTGGCACGCCCACGACATCATTAACCACCGCGCTGGCATTTGCCAGAGCAAAATTAGCGATTATGGCATAAAACAATAACAGTACTGCTTTACCCGCCAGGCTATGCCAAACTTTTTCAAAGATAGGCCAAAACTCTAGCAATATGGCGAGTAAACTGACCAGTGCAACTAAAGCCAATGGCTGCTTAAAAATAAGTAACAAAATGGCAAGCAGATAGAACTTTTGCGCAATAGACAATTGATCACGCAATACAATCAATCGACTAATTAGCTGTTGGAATACTAATTTGGGTATTGCGGCAGCTTCTGGCAACTTAAACGACTTTATTCGTGCAAACATGATTCTCTTACTCACTTTGGCCATCGCATCAGAATACGTATGTTATTTATAAAAGCAGCCATTTAAGCTAATGGCAAAACAATAACATAACGTGTTTTTATACTTGTTGTCAGTATCAATGATTGCTAAATTGGTGTTATATATTAAACGACCGTTTAAAAAAACTTATACCAACTTATAAGAATAAGGATAAGCCACATGGAAGACTTTATCGCTGAACACCCTATCCACACCAAGATCCCGGTCGCATGGGGCGAAATGGATGCCTTACAACATGTCAATAATGCTGTTTATTTTAAATATTTCGAAACTGCTAGATTAGACTTTTTTAATCAAATAAACTTACTAGAAGACTTACATAAAACGGGAGTTGGCCCTGTTTTAAGTGAAACTAACGCACGCTATAAACGCCCAGTAACCTTTCCCGACACCTTAATTATTGGTGTGACGATTAGTGATATTCAAGCTGACCGTTTTATCATGCACTACACTGCATTCAGTGAGGCACAGCAAGCGGTGACAACCCAAGGCTGGGCTAAAATAGTGATGTTTAACTTTAAAACAGGTAAAAAAGCCGATCTAACCCCGCCATTACTCAATGCGCTAACGCTTTATGCCAAATAATAGAGAAAAGAGTATGGATAATATTGCTGTCGTACATCAGCCAGAGCTGCATCGTTTTGTAGCTGGTTCAGAGGATGGGCAAGCGTTGTTGGAATATCACTTAGCCAATAAAACCATCAATTTTCACCATACTTTTGTACCACCATCAATGTGCGGCAAGGGGATGGCTGAAAAATTGGTACGAGTAGGGTTAGGCTGGGCGAATGAGCAACAACTGACTATAGAAGCCAGTTGCAGTTACGTACAAAAATTTCTGCGTTAAATTAGCTAGCATCTCACTTACAGTCGCTAAACGCTTACCCCCGTTAGGTCAGCTAATTGCGTTTTTACCGCATCAGACAATGGCTGACTTTTTTCTGCTTGATAATCGTAATGCACCATAGTGGTTTTTGCTTCGGCGGTTTGCTTGCCTTCTTGCCAGCAACTTTGAGCGATTTCAAAACTGCTGTTACCGATACGGCTAATGTGGGTTTTTACCGTTACCGTTTTACCGTAAAACGTGGGCGCATTAAACGCTATGGTAAAACCTGCAATAATCATATTCCATTTTGATAAATCTTGTCCTGGATTTACAATTTCAAAAACAGGATCTCTTGCCGCCTCAAACCACACCGGAATAACGGTATTGTTAATATGGCCTAGGGCATCGGTTTCACAAAAGCGCGGTGTTAAATCCAAAGAAAACTGAGTCACTGGCACGGTAATTCCTTATTATTATAATCGGTATATTCAGGGTCATCATCGCCAAACTCAATTCAGCGGCAACAAGAGTTTAATAGAGTCATCAAACATCATCAAAGAAGTCTTTGTCTCGAATATACTTATGCATGTAATGATATGCAAACGGTGATATCAACCAGCTTATAATACTTAATAAAAATCGATTTACCGGATGGATATTGTCATAAATTCTTTCATTATGTAGCCACAGCATTTTACCCACATGGTAGTAAATACCCGGTAAAGGAGGCAGAAATGTCACTATATCGACGCCACAGCAAATACGATAAGTACGTCTATGTAATAGATATTGCTGCTGAAAACTCTTAAACCCCGGCGCAGGTTGACCAAATGTCACTACCCGCTTAATTGCTCGGGGAAAGTCTCGCTCTAACCTATCGGCAGCCAGAATAGCCATCGCACCGCCAGATGAATGTCCCGTTAAGCTAATACGTTTACCGGATTGAATTAGAGGAGTCAAAATAGTAAGCAGTTGTTGATAAAGGCTGACACCCGTCAGATACTCAGGAGGTTTAGGGTTGGCTGTTTGCTCCAGTAAATACTCATATCCTCCATGCACTCGATACTCGGCATCAGCAAAAACTTTGGTTACTGGCCAGCACCAGGTATTAATCCACCACTCATTCACCGTTTGCGAACCGCGAAATACCACCAGCACTTCCGTTTGATCTTCACGCCACAGAATTCGTGCACAAACATTGCCCCAACGATTGGCAATCTGTTGATAATTCTCTGCCGCAAACCCTAACTTCTCAGGCGAAAAATCAGCTTTATACGTTACCTTACAAAGCACCGCATAACGTTCATATTGATAGCGCTTAAGTTTTTTCAAATCACTGTAGTCAGTCAAATATTGCTACAAACTAGTATAGTAGCAACTGATGACAGTTCTGTGATGTGTGTAACCAGAAAAAGTTTGTACTTAATCAATTTATCAATTACAAACGCCTTTCGCGTTTAGCTAGCTCTTCAGCTGCAATCTCTGCTTGAACTAATTTATAATCTTCTACGCTATTTAATCGATGCTGAACAAAAATATGATATTGCTTACTACCCAGAATAAAAATAGAGAACACCGCAGCCAAAGCAGCAACCAGCTTAAAGACAAATATCCCAACATAGAACTCATCTATTATAATTAATGGTGTAAGTAGGATTAACAGAATATAAAGGAGACCCTTTAATATCTTTACTGCATAAAATGAACCCTGCACAACCAGAAAATTAACCACGCAAAAAATAAAACAACGACAGCAAGGGCTACTAACGTGACTTCTGGTGGTGAGGAAAAATAAAACGACATTATTAACGAGGTTATAGTGCTTATTGATACGGTCATTAACAGTGAAGCGATTAAAAAGAGTACTATCGACCGTATTGGTGGAATCAACCCAACCTCGGCATTGTTTGTGTTCTGTTTATATTTCATCATTCAACAGCCATCTCTTGATAAATGCCAATAGCCAAATTCTTTACGGTGCCAGAAAATGCACTACCAGAAAAACTCATCGCAGCCCCTAAAGCATCGGTTATTTGAAGCCTAAAAGACGCAGTGATATGTTTTCCTGAGTATTGTTTAACAACGCCTTTTTTAACCATATTTTTCAACGCTTTTTTAGATGCACCAGGGATATTCAATCTTAATAACTCAGCACTTAATCTTCTTTGCTCGGGTCGTGATAGCCCTTTTAACAAATCATATGTCGTCTTTCCCGTTTATGCCTGCATTAACTTAATACTTTTTAGTGTTACTGCCGCAGATGCTCCCGCTCCAGCAAGAGAAACTAAATCTAATGCAGAACAAGTATTTTGATACTAATCTTAGAAATCTAGAAAATAATTAAATGTAGAGCTATTTTCTCTTCTTTGTTGACATTTCAGCCTTAAAAGCCGCTTGAACTTCTTTAAGGTCTTCCGCTGCATCAAATTGATACTGAACAAAAAAATGGTAATGCTTATTATTTAATAAATAAAATGTCAAAAGTGCGGCTATCATACAGATAAAGTAAAAAGGGATATAATGTGTCTTATATTCCATCAACAACACTGAAGGCAGAAACACTACAAATAACACAGAGAGGTAATATTTAAAAATTTTAACAGCAAAAAAAGAACCTCTTAAAATGGCAACATTAACACCGCAAAATACAATCGCAGATCCAAATAGATAAAAAAGTTTTCCTGTAATTTCTACATCTACGTAAAAATCTAGAATAATTAAATTTAATGCTCCAATACAAAATAACATCAGCATAGTAGAAGCTAAAAATGCCAAAATAGACTTAGTTGGCGGAACAAGGCCTACAATATCATCGTCGCTTTTTTGCTTCTTTTTATGTTGCATCAATCAGAAATCTCCTCATAAATACCTATAGCAATTGTCTTTAAGGTCCCACTAAAAGCACTTCCTGTAAAACTCATCGATGCACCTATTCCATCTCTAAGTTTCAGGCGAAATGCATCAGTTATTTGTATTCTGGTATACTTCTTCATCAATCCTTTTCTGGCCATGCTTTTAAGCACTCGACCTGAAGCTCCAGGTAAATTTAATCGATTTATCTCATAATTAAGTCTTTTTTTATCAGACCTAGATAAACCTTTTAAAATTTCTAGAGTGTTTTTACCAGTACCTAACTGCATTAATTTAACAGTTTTAAGAGTCGCTAATGATGCTGCGCCTGCACCTGCCAAGGATATTAAATCTAAAGCTGTACTCGTATTTCTATACCATTCTTGTGAATCTAATAAGTCATTAATACTAGGATCGTACCTCTCGCTATAAATTCTGACCCCACTATTAAAGCATTGCATTGTACTTGCTGTAGATGCTCCAATAGCCAAATAAGTTATAGCACTGCTTGTTCCTCCAGTTAATGGAATAGCAGCCCCGCTTCCCAGTACAACAGTCCAGCCAATAATGGCAGCACCGCAACTTAATACTGAACCAGCAATCTCGCTGACTAGCTTTGACTCTCTAACATTACCTTGGCTACCTCGAAGATGTGAGGCAAACTCAGCTTGATTTAGCATTCTAGGAGGTTCACGCAACACGATTTTAATTGGATTAATTTGACAAACTGGCTCAAATTTTCGTAATTCTATAATCGTAAAATTACTATCAACGAATACAACACCTGCGCCAGCTAACCCATATATATCATCAATATGCTTAAATAGTTTTTCTAAATCTATTTGAGTGTTTATACGATCTCTAAGCTGCTGCTCTTCGAAGCTTTGTAATGCAGTCTTAAAAACAGGCTTACCATTAACCATAGCGATACCCATGGTTCCCTCCACAAGCTATAAGAAAAAATCTATTTTACTTTTATTTCAAATTCACACAATTATCACTAAGTATTAGCTTTTAAAATCAACGCACCAAAAGATTAAAGGACACCTAAGCGTCCTTTAATCAATTACTAACAATCAATCCCTACATTAATAAGAGGTATTAATACATCGCATTAATCTCGTTAGCATACTTGTTATAGATATTTTTGCGCTTGAGCTTCATCGTGGGGGTAATTAAGCCTGACTCCATGGAAAAGGCTTCAGGAAGTAACGTAAACTTTTTGATTTGTTCAAAGCTAGCAAGCTCATGTTGCAACTCTTTCAAACGCTGCTCAAAATGCTCGACCACTTGAGTGTTACGCAGCAAATCGATTGGATTTTCAACGCTAATCCCTTTCTCTTTCGCCCATACCTCTAATGCTTCAAATGCTGGTACAATTAACGCGGACACATAGCTTCTAGCATCCGCAATTATAGCCACCTGCTCTACAAACGGGCAGCAACTGACTTTGCCTTCAACACGTTGTGGAGCAATATATTTGCCGTTGGACGTTTTCATCAACTCTTTAATACGGTCAGTAATATGCAAGTTGCCATCAGCATCTATCATGCCTGCATCGCCGGTTTTTAACCAACCGTCTTCAAAGGCTTCTGCGGTGTCTTCTGGGCGATTAAAATAGCCGCGCATCACAGTATCACCACGCACTAGAATTTCACTGTTGTTACCGATTTTTATTTCCATGGCGTGTAACGGTTTGCCATTTGACCCAGTTACGCGATTACTTAATGTATTACAGGTAACCGTGGCACAGGTTTCTGTCATGCCATAACCACATAAAATAGGCACACCAATACTGTGAAAAAAAGCGGTAACATTCACGTCAAGGGCTGCACCGCCGACAGGCATAAACTTCAACCGCCCGCCTAAGACATTTTGTAACTTGCTAAACACCAGCTTGTTAGCCAATTTCCACTGCACAGACAACATCAAGTTGGCTGGTTTACGGCCTTGGCTAACTTCAAATTGGCGCGCACCTATGCCTATTGCCCAATGAAATAACTTTTGTCGTAAGGCTGGTGCGGTATTTACCTTGTCATGTACTGCGCTATACACTTTTTCAAGAAAACGCGGTACAACACATAATGTGTGTGGTTTTACTGCTGCAATGGCCTGTTTAATGCGATGAGTATCATTTAAATACACATTTCGGCCACCACGACATAACACGTAAAAGCTCCAGCCACGCTCAAACACATGACTTAGCGGTAAGAAGGCTAATGACACATAACCTTCTTTAAAGGCTATTTCAGTATCATGTTGTTCAACCATTGAGGCGATATTACGATAATCCAGCATCACACCTTTAGGATCACCCGTGGTACCTGAAGTATAAATTAGCGTCAATAAGTCATCCAAAGAGGTCTGCGATAAACGCAGTATTAACTCATCTTCGTTAGCCGATGACACAACTGAACTTAACAGAGTGTCTAAATGAAAATGTTCATCTGAAGCTAACACAACTGCACTGTCAAACACCACAATATGTTCAACCGTTGAACACTGAGCTTGGATTTTACACGCTGTGTGATATTGGCTTTCATCACCTGCAAAAATCACCTTTGCCCGAGCATCATTAACAATGAATACAGCCTGCTCCATGGTGCTTGTGGGGTAAACCGGCACAACTACATTACGCGCCTTTAATGCCCCAATATCAGCACAGCTCCACTGGGGACTGTTCTGCGCCAAAATGACCACTTTATCTTGAACATGCAAACCAAAACCAATCAACAACTGTGCTATTTTACTGGTGATAGTATCAAACTGCTGCCAGGAAACCGTATTCCACGGCGCAGCCATTTCAAAACCTTCAAGGGCAATTTTGTCGCCTAAAGCTTGGCTTTTTTGTTGAAGAAGTCTGACGATATGATATTTTTCAAGGATCATTTAAGTGCTACCTTTTTAGCTTACAGCTGTACTGCTTTTTGTTGCATTCTACCTGAAGCAATAATAAACAATAAGAGTTTTTGCTCTATTCATGAGCTAAAGTTCAACTTTTAAACCATTACATTGAGATTTATTGATCCATTAAGCCATTTTTCCACAACTGCTTTCGCCCCAAGGTTAATAGTATTATTGCCAGTAGCAGTAGCGTGCCGTCAGCGACTAGCCAATAAACCATGTTAGCTTGCACCTCAAATGAGTCAAAACTTAACGATATAAATACCGAATGGGCAATCATCAACACCATAGACACTGACAACTGGCTAACACTTCGACTTATGGCCCCAAACCCCAGAGCCATAGCAACGCCCCAACCCGTAGCTAACAGCAAATGAATAATGAATAAGAAAGATAACCCTTGGCCAAATAGATTGCCCACCAAGCAAACTAATAGCATCACTATTAAGGATAGCCCAACAAATCGATAAGAAGCATCATGAAACGCTTTTTGTAAGCCCACTAAGCCACTAAAACAAGGGAGTAAAAATAAAGTTTCACTACTACGCCAACGCTGCAATCGAGTCCAATGCACTAAACTTGCCGCCATTAGTAATAATTGTCCCGCTAAAAATGGTACCGGAAAATCCCAGCCAAATAAGTTAGATAAAACAAATAACAATGAGCCAATAAGAACAATAAAGATAAGTAATAGCGCCAATAATGGCCCCACAAAGAAATTAATAGGATGTAGTTGACGGTTCAACCAATGAAGCAAAATACTTTGTTTTAAGTTAGGTACCCACACCCACCCCATTTCCATGCCATTTAAGTAAAGTTGCCGGGCGTTGGCATGCCAACTTAATAAACTAAACTGTATTCTTACGGCTGCAATCATCACCGCCATCAATACGATTAATAACACTGGAGAAAACTGAGCTGCAACGCTATCGATAAACACTATGCCAATAAATAACAACATTGAAAATTGAAAACCATGTTGCCATCGTAAGCTTAAAACCAAAAAAGCTAACGCCACAATTGAAGACAGCAACACAGTATTAATACCCTGGGGAGCCAAACCTAAAGCAAGTAGCATAGTCAGAATAAAGCACCCAAATAAAATAGCGCACGCTTGCACAACTACATTACGTTGATAGCCTGGAATAAGTCGGCTAGTTTCGGTGGCGACTAAGCGATTTATTTGCCACGCCACCGCCAGTACGGTTGACGCTATAGACATTGACAGCATCATGCTAACGGCACTGGTTTTACCCACGTAAGCACTTAATAATGCGATTGCTATACCCACTAACGCGGTTAACAAAAAGCTAATGCTGCCAATATCGTATGCCCACAAACGCCACATACCTCGATAGCATTGGGGGTTAATAAAATCAGCTAACTTAACACTACCTGGAATAAGCCGTTTACTGGCATGTAAAAAATCGCTGAAAAGGGCTTTCATCGATGCAGCTCCATAAACAGCTGTTCTAAATTCAATGATTGTTGATTTAATAATCCTGGGAATAGCTCATCACCCACACAATCATCCGCCACTATCGTACGGGTGCCTTGGGTTTCAGTTTGATGCAACACAACTAAGTGGGCAGGCAATTGCGCATCAGAACTGACTTTCAATAATTTAACCTGTTCACGTAACGCGTCAATTTCTTTAAACAACACCAACTGGCCTTGCTTAATTAACGCCACATGGCTAGCTACGCGCTCTAAATCTGAGGTGATATGTGATGAAAACAGCACAGCAGAACCAGACTCCAGCGCCAAATCAAACAAATCTGTCATAAATTTGCGTCTTGCTATTGGATCAAGGCTGGCCACTGGCTCATCAAGGATTAACAGCTGAGGTCGATACGCCATTGCCATGATTAACGCTAACGCTTGGCGTTGTCCTACCGACAGTTTCTGCACAGATTGAGTGGCATCTAAATCAAACCTGACCAACCAATCTTGTTCTAATTGAATATCCCAATCAGGATAAAAACTGCGATGTAAATCTAACGCGCGATCGACGGTAAAACCTTCGTAACCAAAAGGCTGCTGTGGCACATAACCAATTTTAGCTTTGGCTTGAGCTGATAACATTAAGGGTGCTTGATTTAACGTACTGATTTCGCCTTGATCAATATCCAATATACCTAATGCACAGCGCATTAAGGTCGATTTCCCTGCACCGTTTTGTCCCAATAACCCCACAACCATGCCCGGTGTGAGTTCTAATGACAGATTATTTAACGCCACACGCGCCGCTTGTTTTCCCTTGGCAGGATAAGTTTTACTGACATTTGAAAATGTGAGTATTGGCGAGACTTCTCTGGTCATTTTTAGCGATTCCTTGCATGTATAATCTAAGTGTTCACTTGGTTGTGTGAGCTTACTCTTGCCAATGCTGGCCAATTAACACTTCTAACTCAGCTAAACTCACACCTAGCTGCTGAGCTTGAGAAATTAATTCTTTAATTTTGGGTTGTAATAAACTGCTACCAGAAGTGGTATGAGTATCTGTGCGAGCCGCGACTATTGAAGGCTGCCCACGACGACGCTCAATCCAGCCTTGATCGACTAATTGTTGTACCGCACGTGATACCGTCATTGGGTTGACCGCTAAAAACTCAGCCATTTGCCTTACTGAAGGTAATACCTCATCAGCTTGCAACTGTCCGCCCACAATCAAACTGACTATTTGATCATGTAATTGACGATATATAGGTTCGCCGCTGCTGGGGTTGACATTTAATAGTTCTAACATTAGTCTCTAACAACTGTATTAATACATTGATACACTCATACACTTATAGTAAGTTAACACAATCATCTAAAAATGCAAAAAGGAAACGTTGCGATGATCTATAGGAAGTTTGTCAGCAAAGCACTTATCTCAAGGCTAAGCCCAACCGCTTTATGCCAATCGGCAAAACTTGCTCGTCGTGGTACCGCTATCGTTATTGCGATGGTGTTTGCCAATATTAGTATTGCAGCTGAAGTCGACAATCAGCTGAATATTATCAAATCAGCTAAAACCAGCGCGTGTTACTTAGAAGGGATGTCTGAGCAGCTACAATGTGGCAAAATTAGTGTGCCAGAAAATCCGCAAAAACCAGATGGAAAGCATATTGATATCCACTTTGCGATATTACCGGCGATTAAAGATACTCACCCAAACGAAGCCTTATTAGCGATAGCCGGTGGCCCAGGACAATCAGCGATTGATAATGCCGCTTGGTTTGACAAATTACTCAGTAAAGTCCGTCAGCAACGTGACATTTTACTGATTGATCAGCGCGGCACCGGTCAATCAAATCTCCTTAACTGCGAAGACAGTGAAGCGATATCTATGTTGTCATTTAACGATGAAAACATAGATGTAATAGCTGAAACAGAAAAGTGTTTAGCGCAAACCGATGCCGATATAACCCAATACGGTAGTGAGACAGCCTTAACCGATTTTGAAGCGGTACGAGAATATTTAGGCTACCAAAAACTGCATCTTTATGGCATTTCGTACGGCACAAGAATGGCGCAGCTTTATCTGCGTCATTACCCCGAAGTACTTGCCACAGTCACACTTGATGGTGTTGTGCCAATGCAACAAAGTGTTATTGCAATTGGCAGTGCTATTGAGCGTGGGTTTGAGTTATTAATGCGAGATTGCGCCAGTAACACCGCTTGCCAAGCACAATATCCAGATTTATTAGCCGACTTTACCACCGTCAATAAACGCCTTAGTGAAAAAGCCATAACCCAAAGCGTGCGTGACCCACAAACCAATGATCCAAGCACATTGTTACTGACCCGCAGTAAGTTTACCGGTGCAATTAGAATGGGACTATATACCCCTGTTATACGCGCACTATTGCCCCACGCAATTCATCAAGCAGCCAAAAAAGATTACCAACCCATTCTGGGTATTTATACTTTAACTTCAGATAGTATCGGCATAGCAATGGGCATGCATGCCTCGGTGGTATGCGGTGAAGATATACACCGTATATCTGATCAAATGCGTAAAGACGCCAAAGAATCTTACATCAGTGCGAGCATGATTGAAGGCCTTGAGAAAACCTGTGAAGTATGGAAAATACCGCCGGTTAAAGACACCTTTAGTGAGCCCATCCGCAGTGATTTACCGACATTATTGTTATCTGGTGAATTAGATCCAGCAACTCCACCTAACTGGGGCGCATTAGCGCAAACAGAAATGACTAATGCTAAGCATTTTATATCGCCATTCGCCACCCATGGTGTGGCAGCTCAAACCTGTGCCAACGATCTCATTGCTGATTTGGTTGACAGTGGTAGCGTGAAAAACTTGGATGCCAGCTGTTTACAAAAAGATGTTCGTCGCAGCTTCTACCTCAACGCTAACACCGTTGAGCCACTCACCGTTGCCACGCAGTCAAACGTTGAAGGCAATGCCACAATCACACCAGCGGCTGAAAATACCGTCGACATGATAAAAGAGACTGCGGCAGATAATGCAACTGACAGTGTAATAGATAACCCAACTGACAGTGTAATAAACAACTCTACCGATAATGCCACTGGCACGGATAAGGAATAATCATGATTTCAGTGACCAATTTATCGAAAAAAATCGGTGATGTTCAAGCATTGAATAAACTGAGCTTTAGCGCCCAAGATGGCCATATAACCGGTTTACTCGGCCCAAACGGTGCCGGAAAAACCACCTGTTTACGCACTTTGTTCGGCTTGTTAAAGCCAGACGAAGGCTATGCAGAAGTAGACGGCATTAACATTGCCGATAATCCTATTGCCGCCAAACAACAGTTAGGCCTATTTCCGGATCCGTTTGGCTTATATGAGCGCCTAACCCCGCGCGAGTATATTACCTACTTCGCTGAACTGAGTGGCATGTCACGCAAAGACGCTAAAGTCGCGACCGAGAATGTCATCAACCAGCTCAATTTAAGTGACATTAGTGACCGACGCTGTAAAGGGTTTTCACAAGGGCAACGGATGAAAACCGCCTTAGCACAGGCGATAGTCCACCAGCCAACCAATATAATTTTAGATGAACCCACCCGTGGCCTAGATGTAATGAGTACCCGCTTATTACGCGATATTTTAGTAGACCTTAAAGCACGTGGGCACTGCGTACTATTTTCAAGTCACGTTATGCAAGAAGTCGCCGCGTTATGTGATCACGTTATCGTTATGGCCAATGGTCAAGTGGTCGCCACAGGCAGTCCAGACGAGCTGTGCCAACAAACGGGTGAGGCTTCATTAGAAGAAGCCTTCATTAAACTTATCGGAACTGACGAAGGGATCGCAGCATAATGAATAAACTCATCGCAATGGTGCGCAAAGAACTCATTGATGCCGCACGTGACAAACGTTCAGTAATGGCGGGTTTATATTACGCCATCGGTACGCCTTTACTTATGTGTGCCATGTTTATGGTGCTAATTGGTCAGCTAACCAGCCCTGAAGATTTAAACATCACCATTAATAAAGCAGATAACGCACCCGATCTAGTGCGTTACTTAGGCAGAAAAGGCATTAACCAAGCAGACTTAACTACTGAGCCAGACGCCGATGTTAAAGCAATTATATTAACCATTAGTGATGATTATGCCGCCAACATGGCCAAAGCAAAACCTGCAGAAGTCATTTTAGAAGCAGACAACTCTAATGAAAAACTGCAAAAGTCGATCCGTCGTCTACAGCTTGAATTACAAGCCTATAGTTCAGAAATGGGCAGCTTACGTTTAATCGCCCGCGGCATTAACCCGCAAGTGATGCAACCATTAAAAGTGAATGTAAAAGATCAAGCCACTCCTGATTCAAAAGGCGGCATGATTTTAGGTATCGCAATTTTCACCATGATTTACTCGGTATTTATTTCGGGAATGAATTTAGCCATCGACACCAGTGCCGGCGAGCGCGAACGTAATTCATTGGCATTAATGCTCAGTCACCCCATTAGCACCCGTCAACTTGTGTTAGGCAAAGTGATTGCGGTAACCACTTTCGCCTTACTCGGCTTAGTGCTTATTTTGCTTATATCCAAAGTGGCCTACACCTTTGTGCCATGGCAAGAGCTGGGCTTTAGCATCAATATCTCCACCGACTTTATGGGACTGATGTTCGTCATTGGTATTCCTGTCGCCTTGATGGCTTCAACCTTACAATTGTTTGTGTCATTTATGGCTAAAAGCTTCAAAGAAGCTCAGTCATATTTAACCATGGTGTTGTTTGTGCCACTGGCACTGTCAATGGCAGCCAGTTACAACATTGCCCCAGATGCATTGCAGTGGTTGCCAGTATCGGGACAACAGCAAGCATTAATGGACTTTATCAAAGGCAAAGATATCCCTATGCTGCAGTTAGCAGTGTCCTCTATTGCCACATTAGTAATCTCAATCGGCCTAATGCTTGGGATGGAAAAAATGCTTAAAAGTGAAAAGGTCGTATTTGGCCTATAACCTTTGTCATTCACCCAATCCTTAGTGTTTATCGGTAAGGATTGGGTCATTAAATACTAGAAAATGAGGAATTTAAAATGGAAAATGATTTCGCAATAATGGCCCTAGTGTTGATTATCGTCATTGGCACTACTGCATCAGAAATGTTTAAGTACTATATGAAGCACAAGCAAAACTCAGACACAGGGAGCATGGCCGAGCTTAAGTCACAAAACCAAGCACTGATTGAACGAGTACAAGTGCTAGAAAGGTTAGTCACCGACAGTGATTTTGAGCTAAAGCAGCAGTTTAAAAAGCTATAATCAGCTGAACTGCCATCAGTTGATTAATTGTTGAGGTTACATTTTGATCCTAATACAGCATCTAAAATGTAGCCTCAATACTAAAAATCTTACGCAATTGCTGTACCTGGCGCCGGCAACGATTTCAACATCAGCAAAACTCGCTTTGTTATGAGTTAATTGGGGTGGATTGATAGTAGCAACGGAGAAAAATAACAGCGCTAAAGTGTGGCTAACGGTCGAACAAAAGGATTTTCGGCATAAATAATAGACAAGCCCACACCAACTCAACCGCTCAAACCGACTATCCTAAATAGAGTATTAGGCGAACCTTAACAACACCGGATTTTATAAGCCTATCCATCAAGACGACTATCCCTAGAGACTATTTGGATTCAGGCTTTACTGATTAATAGCTCTGTGTGCAAAAGCATTTCAACAAAAGCCAAGTCTAAGGCAGCACATTCAGCATCACTTTATTTCGGCCAGTATTTTTAGCTAGGTAGAGCTGCTTATCTGCCAATTTTAATAAATCATGAAATTGGTACTGCAGAGCATTTTCAAGCGACTTAGGCACCACCTGTACCCCAATACTGATTGTCAGCCACAAAGTATCATCAACATGGTGCTTAATGTGTAAGTTTTCCACCGCACTTCGTAATGTCTCAGCGATAAAGGCTACTGCTTGGGTATTATCATCTTTCACAATGACACAAAACTCTTCACCGCCATACCGGGCAACAAGCGCATCATGGGACGCCATGGTCTCCATTAAACAACAAGCAACATCCACTAAAGCCTTATCGCCAGCAAGATGATCATGCTGGTCGTTATAAAGTTTGAAATGATCAATATCTATCATCATCACACTAAAACCCGTCGCTTGTTGATGCCATTCTGCCATCACATTGTCCGCAAAAGCCTCTAATCCACGACGATTAGTGATTTCGGTTAACGCATCCTGAACCGTTAATGTTTCTAAATAGTTTTGTTGTTCATAAAACCGAATTAACAGCTTATTAAATGAATTAGACACATTGTCTATTTCATCAATAAAGTGCTGATTAGGAACCTTAGCCATTAGATTATCATTTGAAGAGGCATTAATACTGCTGTTGAAATGGATCAGAGGTAAAATTAAAAATCGCGATAACATCATCATCGACAATGACACTATCAGGGTAGCAATTAACAATAACAAAATAATTGAAACAGCATCTAACTTAGGGCTTGATCCTTTTCGATGATGCACTGTGATAACCATAGTCTGATCATCAAAGGTATTACGGATCAGCCAACTGTGTGAAGCATTTACTACCTGTAACTGATCAAAGCTAAAAAAATCATTCATGGGTTGTGCATCAGCAGGCGTATTAATCTTTTTATCCATAGAAAAATGCACCATAGAATAGCCGGCAATTTCGTCTATCATCTCCTTATCGACTAACCTGGCCATAGTGATACTACCCGCGATAACGCCATAGCCTTCTGAAGGTAAAATAGTCGTGTTAGTGATATAAAATAACTGTTCTGCTATCACATAATATCCATGACGAGTTGAAGCTTGTTGTGCAGAGATATCTGCCGCAGATGGTAATAAAGTTTTTGCTTCGGTTGCTGTTTTTCCCTCAACAAATTCTCTTAACGCTGAGGAGCCATCACGGATCGATTCATCTAGGTATTGCCAAACCAACTGCTTATCAACAGTATGGATAAACACCGCATCGACATTAGCCACTTCAAATGCATTTGATAATAAATTACTGGCTATGAATTCGTCCGATGGCGCATAAACAAACTCCACCAAACTGTCCCAAACCGCGTAGTCATAGGTTAGGGTGGTTAAATTTTTAGCCGATGCGGAAAAGGCAGCTTTAAGCAAAATATATTCTTGTTGCTGCTGGTCAACAACTTCAGCATTAATGCCAGGAAGGTAAAAAAAGTAATAAATAGTCATAACTAAACACGCAACACTTATCAAAAGTGATGATAACAGCAGCAATGAAAAGCGTTTTAACGTCATGCATATTCACTCAAATTCAAATATTACTATTGAGTGTAGTCGTGATTTTTCATAACGATAATTTATCTATTTATAAATTATCGATAGATTTCATATTTTTAAAACATAAAAAAGCCCAAACAATGTTGGGCTTAAACAGGGTAACAATCAAAACCTATTTTGCCTTAGGCCTAAACGGCTTTATTACCGTTTCATCGCACTCAAGAAACGGCCCCTCCATTAAATCGATACAATATGGAATAGCGGGAAATACTGCATCTAAGCATTCGCGAATTGATTTAGGCTTACCGGGTAAATTAACGATTAATGAATCACCTCGAAGACCTGCGGTTTGACGGGAAAGAATTGCGGTTGGCACAAATTTTAATGACTCTGCACGCATTAACTCACCAAAGCCAGGCATCATTCTATCGCATACCGCTTCAGTAGCTTCTGGGGTTACATCGCGTTTTGCAGGGCCTGTACCACCAGTAGTCACGATTAAACTGCAGCCTTGGTTATCGGCCATATCAATTAAAGTTGCTTCAATAACATCCCGCTCATCGGGTATCACTTGATAAACAGGTTCCCACTGCGAGGTTAAATACTCATTAAGTACGTCAATAATGGCTTTGCCTGATAAATCTTCATAAATGCCTGCGCTGGCACGATCGCTCACTGTAACAATACCGATTTTCGCTTTACTCATGTTATTTATTCCCTAGTGTGGGTAAAAAGTAATATTGATAATAGGCCGTTAATTTAACAAAAAAACCTATGTTCACAAAATCTTAAACTGATATCTTGATCACTGAATGACTATTTGAGTTGTTTAAACGGCATTGTCAGCCATACACGCTATTAAAAGCCGATATAACCGCGCGAAGAGCGGGAGT
Source organism: Shewanella glacialimarina (assembly GCF_020511155.1). Taxonomy (NCBI): domain Bacteria; kingdom Pseudomonadati; phylum Pseudomonadota; class Gammaproteobacteria; order Alteromonadales; family Shewanellaceae; genus Shewanella; species Shewanella glacialimarina. The sequence goes on from NZ_CP041216.1 coordinate 4,369,537, forward strand.
GTGAAGAGGTGATAACGATAAAGGTTAACAAGACAGCATCATTCTGATGGCAAATTTAAACTGATTAGCACTGATAAAAAACGTCCTCCAACTAGCTAATTATTAACATACTGGGCTAGCACACAGTCGACAGCCATTTGGGCCACTTTGATTAACGCTTCAACGTTTGTTCCTTCTGACGCCTGTACCGACATCCCCTGAAACAAAATTGCCATTAACCTAGCTAGGTCTTCAGGACAGCATTCCTCCTTCAACTCACCCTGCTTTTTAGCGGTTTCAAATCTTGCGACTAAATTTTGATTATGTTGTGCCTTTCGTTCAAGTATGGCCTGTTTGATTGACTCGCTCGCTTCGCTGCACGATAAGGTGCTGTTGGCCAAGGCGCAACCTTGCGGGTGATTAGTATCGGTAAACTGCATAGCCGCGCCGAGTAATAATCCCTTAATAACATCACCAATATGATCACATTGAAATGCCTGATTAAAGAATGATTCAGGTCGACTTTCATATAAATCAATCGCCTTTAGAAACAATTGCTCTTTATTACCAAATGCGGCGTAAAGGCTCGGTTTTTTAATTCCCATCGCAGCGGTCAGCTCGCTTAAAGACGCCCCTTCATAACCATGACGCCAAAATACATCCAATGCTTGTGCTAAAGCAAAATCAATATCAAATCCACGAGGACGTCCGACACAAGCTGTCTTTATTTCTGTCAAAACATCACCTCTTTAAATTGATTAATTGTTGATGATTAATAAGTTAACCAAACACTGAAAAAGAATCAGCACACTTTACCACAACGCCATACTTTGACTCAAAGTCTGAATCACTTACCTGTGGGGATTATTGAGTATGTTACACGCTACCAACATCAAATAAAGACCTTAATGTATCAAGGTTGACCCAAGTCACTAAAGCTAACTTGCCCGGTAACAGATTGCCTCATCGTAAATAACATATCTTATAAAATAATTTAATACTTATCGGTACACATTTAATTGACAGGTCTATTTTAATCTATATATTACCGTTCGGTACAGAACATTTTTTACCTTTTGGTACAAATTTAACTATTAGACAACAAAAGCAACACACTAGATGACATCAAAGCCATTGTTGAAAGGACAATTACATGAACAGATTTACATCAATTCAATCCACACTGATAGTAAGCCTAACCGCATTGCTATTAACCGCATGTGGTAATGAATCGCCTCCACAACAAGCTATGCCACCAGCAGCCATCGAAGTGAATGTTGCCAATGTGATCCATGAACGTATTACCGAATGGGATCAGTTTACCGGACACTTACAAGCTCCTGAAGAAGTTACCCTAGTGCCTCGCGTATCGGGATACATAGAGTCGGTGAACTTTAAAGAAGGGGCGCTGGTTAATAAAGGCGATGTGTTATTTACTATCGACTCGAGAGTTTTTGCTGCCGAAGCTGAACGTTTACAAGCTGAGTTAACCAGTGCCATATCCGCCAATGAACTGGCTAAAAATGATTTTGAACGCGCTAACAAATTGTTTAACCAGCAAGCCGTATCTGAAGAATTAATTGATACTCGTCGCAGTAACTTACACCAAACTGCGGCTGCGGTGGCATCGGTAAAAGCGGCACTAACACGCGCTACACTCAATGTGGAATACACCCAAGTCACAGCACCCATTGCTGGCCGGGTATCTTACGCCAATGAAACTGCGGGGAACTATGTTACTGCGGGGCAAACCCAGTTAACAAGTTTAGTGTCGACCTCAAATATGTATGCCTATTTTGATATCGACGAGCAAACTTACCTTAAATACTCTTCGCTATCGGCTCAAAACCAGCGTCAAGATCCGCGCTCTGGTAACAATACTGTACTAATGGCATTAGCCAATCAAACCGAATTTACTTATCAAGGCGTTATCGACTTTGTAGATAACGCTGTTAATCAGCAAACAGGCACTATCAGAGTGCGTGCTTCATTTGAGAATTTAGACAATCGTTTACTACCAGGCTTATTTGCCCGTATCAGTATTGCTGGCAGTGCGTCATATCAAGGTATTTTAATCGACGACAAAGCGATTTTTACTGACTTAAATAACAAGTTTGTACTTGTGGTTAACACGCAAAACACCCTTGAATATCGTGGTATCACTTTAGGTGAAAAAATTCATGGCTTACGTATTGTGACCGCGGGTTTACAGCCAAAAGACATCATTGTGGTGAATAGCCTGCAAAAAGTGCGTCCCAACGTCACTATCACCCCTAAATTAACAGAAATGGCCGATAGCAGCCAAATTGAAGCACTACATCAAGCACAGCTACTCTTTGATACTCAGCCACTCACAGCACGCGTTGCTGATGACGCTAATCAAGGCTAAGGAACCACAAAATGTTATCGCAATTTTTTATTAAAAGACCGATTTTTGCCGCGGTTTTATCGTTGCTATTTTTTATTTCGGGCGCACTTGCTGTTTGGCAATTACCGATCACCGAATACCCTGAAGTAGTTCCACCAACGGTAGTGGTGACTGCAAGCTATCCCGGTGCCAACCCAAAAGTTATCGCTGAAACAGTCGCCTCCCCACTAGAGCAAGAAATCAACGGTGTTGAGAACATGCTATACATGTCATCTCAGGCCACATCTGATGGCCGTATGACATTAACCGTCACCTTTGCCATTGGTAGCGACGTTGATTTAGCCCAGTCTCAAGTACAAAGCCGAGTTGAGCGAGCTAAACCACGTTTACCGCAAACAGTGCAAAGGTTAGGTATTGTCACCGAAAAGTCATCACCTGACTTAACTATGGTGGTGCATTTAACCTCTCCAGATAATCGTTATGACATGTTGTATCTGTCTAACTATGCGGTGTTAAAAGTAAAAGATGAGCTCGCGCGTATTGAAGGCGTAGGCGCTGTGCGGGTATTTGGCGCGGGCGACTACAGCATGCGTGTCTGGCTAGACCCTAACAAAGTGGCAGCGATTGGTTTATCACCGAATGATGTCGTGGCCGCTATACGTGAGCAAAACCAACAAGCAGCAGCCGGCAGTTTAGGCGCGCAGCCCAGTGGCGATAGCGATTTCCAGCTACTTATCAATGTTAAGGGCCGTTTAGCCAACGTTGAAGAGTTTGAACAAATCATTGTTAAGGTAGGCGAACAAGGTCAAATCACCCGCTTAAAAGATGTGGCTCGGGTTGAATTAGGCGCATCGACTTATGCACTGCGTTCAATGCTAGACAATCAAGACGCTGCGGCATTGCCTGTTTTTCAAGCTTCTGGATCTAATGCGATTCAAATATCTGATGATGTTCGCCTTAAAATGGCAGAACTGTCTAAGTCATTCCCAGACGGCTTAGCATATGACATCGTCTACGACCCTACTGTATTCGTGCGCGGTTCAATTAAAGCCGTGGTACAAACATTACTTGAAGCCTTGTTGCTGGTAGTACTTGTTGTTGTGCTATTTTTACAAACCTGGCGTGCATCCATTATTCCATTAGTGGCGGTTCCGGTATCGCTTGTGGGTACTTTTGCCTTTATGCACCTAATGGGCTTCTCACTGAATGCCTTATCATTGTTTGGCTTAGTGCTGGCGATTGGTATCGTGGTCGATGATGCTATTGTGGTGGTTGAAAACGTTGAACGAAATATTTCTGATGGTTTATCACCTGTTGCTGCCACCCAAAAGGCAATGAAAGAAGTGACCGGTCCCATTGTTGCTACCACATTGGTACTGGCGGCGGTATTTATTCCAACCGCCTTTATGTCAGGTTTAACCGGACAGTTTTATAAGCAGTTTGCACTAACCATTACCATTTCAACCTTTATTTCGGCGATTAACTCGTTAACCCTTAGCCCTGCGCTATCGGCATTATTGCTAAAAGGACATCACGAGAAAAAAGACGCACTTACCCGCGGCATGGATAAGCTATTAGGCGGCTGGTTATTCAATCCGTTTAATCGCCTGTTTGCACGTATGTCTAATGGTTACGGTTGGTTAGTTAAAAAAATCATCCGCTTCGGTGCTGTTGTTGGCATTCTATATATTGGTTTAGTGGGCTTAACTGGCTTACAGTTTGCTAATACCCCTACCGGATATGTACCAGGCCAGGATAAACAGTATCTTATTGCTTTTGCTCAGCTGCCTGACGCCGCATCGTTAGACCGCACTGAAGCCGTGGTTAAAGAAATGTCGCGTATTGCCTTAGCACAACCAGGTGTCGCCCATGCTGTCGCCTTTCCAGGTTTAAGCATTAACGGCTTTACCAACAGTACTAACAGCGCGATTGTATTTACCCCATTAGATAGCTTTGATGACCGCAGCGATCCATCATTATCAGCAGGTGCTATTGCAGCGGCGTTAAATCAAAAATTTGCAGCCATTGACGGCGCATTTATTGCTATTTTCCCACCACCGCCAGTACAAGGCTTAGGCACCATTGGTGGCTTTAGATTACAAATTCAAGACCGCGCTAACTACGGTTACGAAGAGTTGTATAAAGTGACCATGCAAGTGATGCAAAAAGCATGGGCAACGCCAGAACTAGCAGGAGTGTTCTCGAGTTATCAAGTCAATGTGCCACAACTTGAAGTGAACATCGATCGCACCAAAGCCAAACAGCAATCGGTGTCGTTAGACGAATTGTTCTCTACCCTGCAGGGATACATGGGTTCGGTTTACGCCAACGACTTCAACCAATTTGGCCGCACTTATCAAGTGAACGTACAAGCAGATGAGCAGTTTAGACAAACGCCTGAACAAATCGCCCAACTTAAAGTACGTAACAACCAAGGTGAAATGGTGCCTATTGGATCGTTTATTAATGTCACCAATTCATCTGGTCCAGACCGAGTGATGCATTACAACGGGTTTACCACAGCCGAGCTTAACGGCGGTGCTGCACCAGGGTTTAGTAGCGGTGAGGCGCAAGCTGCCATTGAAAAGATTTTAGCGGAAACCTTACCTAATGGCATGACCTACGAGTGGACTGAGATCACCTACCAACAGATCCTCGCAGGTAATGCTGGCGCGTATATTTATCCATTAATTATCTTATTAGTGTTTATGGTATTAGCGGCGCAATATGAAAGTTTAAGCTTACCTTTAGCCATCATTCTCATTATTCCCATGACGCTGTTGTCGGCATTAACAGGGGTGCTTATCTACGGTGGAGATAACAATATTTTTACCCAGATTGGGTTAATTGTCCTAGTAGGGCTAGCAACCAAAAATGCCATCCTCATTGTTGAGTTTGCCAAAGAGTTACAAGATGAGGGCATGGAAGCATTAGAAGCCATACTTGAAGCGGGCCGTTTACGTTTAAGGCCTATTTTAATGACCTCGATAGCCTTCATTATGGGCGTGGTACCTATGGTTTTTTCTAGCGGACCTGGTTCAGAAATGCGTCAAGCAATGGGTGTTGCGGTATTCTCTGGCATGATTGGGGTAACTATTTTTGGCCTTATCTTAACGCCACTGTTTTATTATGCGCTCGCAAAACGTGGCAAAAATAAAACCGAATTAGCTGAATCAAGCATAACCCAAGATTAACCACGTTATTGATTCAATGATAACCAAAAAGAGGTCACCTTAGGGTGACCTCTTTTTATGACTAATAACGCTACTCTACACCCACTTGATCCATTATTGCACTTGTGACCAAACGGGCAACGCAGGAAATGCGCCTTTTTTCGCACACGTTATCGCACCACACTTAATCGCAAACTCAGCAGCAGTTTGAACCTTCACTCGATTAAGCAATTTTTGCACTAAAAGCTCTGGCGCTAAATATCCTTCATCACTGCCAAGTTCATATAAGAACCCCGCAACAAAACTATCTCCGGCGGCTGTAGTATCTGTGGCGACAATTTTAGGCACCGGCAACTCAAAGGAAAATTCAGCGCTGTGACATAAAATGGACTCTGGGCCATTGGTGACCAAAATTAACCTCACCCCTTGTCCAATACAGAATGCTAAATATTCGTCAAATGATGCCCCACGCTCCTGAGCCAAATACAGTGCCTCCTCTTTACTCATTTTAAGCACGTGAGTATAACGAAAGCATTGCTCCACACGGGCTGATAACAACCGAGTGTCTTGCCATAATGACAAGCGTAAATTAACATCAAAACTGACTAAAGCTTGTTCCTTATGCGCTTTTTTAGCACCATAAAGACTGACGTTGAAAATAGCCTTTTCAGTAAAGGTATTAGAACAAAGATGAAAAATATCAATTTTTGACCAGTCGATAGCATCAAAATCAGCTTCACGGTATAGCATGTCAGCAGTGTTCTGCCGATTAAAGCTAAACGACCGCTCCCCCTGCGAATCCAAACTAACTAACACTGTGGCAGTAGCAGCATCTGGTATTAATGCTAAACAACTAACATCAACACCTTGTTCTACCAGTGTATTTGTTAACAACTGGCCATGATCGTCAGCACTAATGCCACCAGCAAAAAGACTCTTACCACCTAATTTAGCGTAACCCACAGCGACATTGGCAGGCGCGCCGCCAGGGATAGGCTCGTGAACCAAACCAGAATGGCCCACCGGAAGTAAATCAATTAATACTTCACCAAAACTCAATAATGTACTCATATAAAACGTCCAAAAAAAAGCCCATTTGCATGGGCTTGTTAACAGGGATCTCTAAAAACTAATACAACTAATACAACTAATACAACTAATACTATTACAACTAAGGTTATGACAATAAACGATTAAAACTCGTACTTAACCGTGGCGCTGGTTGTACGACCGTTAATGGTTCTGGCACGAATGATATTGTTATCGGGTACAGAACCTTCTTCAGCTTCGGTAATACCCACAGTATCAAACAAGTTATTGACGTTAAGCGCGACGGATAACGCATTGGTTAACTGGTAAGATGCAAACGCATTGACTTGAGTATAACCATCAAAACTTAGGTCATTATTATCTTGAGCATAAGACTCAGTGGTACCAATCAAATTGACCCCAACAGAGCCTTTATCAAAGTTATAACGGCCCATTAGCGAGTAAATAAAATCAGCTTGGCGACGAGGTGTGTTGCCAATTACACTTGGATTAAGGGCATCTTTAACAATTTCAGCATCGGTCCAGGTTACGTTACCGCGAAAATCGAAATCACCAACATAATAAGCACCTTCTAACTCAATCCCTTTGGCTTCATATTTACGGTCAAAGAATATTTGGCTAGTGGCTTCAAAGTTTTGCTCTTCTGTTTCAGAGTAAAACGCCGTGGCAAATAGCGACACGCTATCGTAACGATACTTCACACCCACTTCGTACTGGTCTACTTCATCCACAGAGTCTTCGTCAGAAACTGAACCATCAGCATTCACTTTACCAAACAACAAACGGTCAGCATTGGCACGACCACCATGACTGATACGACCAAATGCGGCTAAATCTTCAGATACTTGATAGTTAGCACCTAATGAATATGATAGGTAACCCCAGTCATAATTCACTAGTTGTGGGTTAGCATTATCAATTGACGACACACTTAGCTCAGGCTGAGAAATCACCCCATCACGGTTCATATCCACTTGTGATTGCACATTACCCGCATAGTAACCACTGGCATCGCCAGAGTCATAGCGCACGCTACCGTCTAATGATAAATCGCCGAACTTAGATGACGCAGCAATATACGGTGCTTTAATAGTGTAGTCTGAATCATAGTTACGTTGACAGCAATTGCCCCAGTAAGGCACGCCATAAGCGTATAAACCATTATCTGAGTACTCAGAGCCATCGGCACCGACCACATCTAAAAGTGCCGCATTATCGCCTTGCACTTCCATCAAATAAGAGTTCCACATCCAAGTCATATTGATATTTTGCGTGGCAGTATAAAAACCAAAAGTGACATTAGAATCATCAAACGTTTTGGTTAATTTCATGTCATTGACGATAGAACCAAAGTCATTCATGGTCACATCAAAACTGTGTACGCGCATAGCTAAATCACTATCAAATGCTTGACCCGCTTTGGCACCATTAGCATAAATCAGTGATGATCCGCTGCCACCAATACTGTCAGCAATACTCGAGCTGTTAGCCACTTCAGCAGGCATTAACGACATAAAATTACCGCTAACATCCGAGATGCGGAAACGGTTTTCAACTAACCAGTCATCGCCTAAATCAAATGAAGCTTCTAGTCCAACTGAATTCACAATCGGATTCATACCATCACGCATATCACCACGGCTGATATTGCCGTCAGCATCTAAGCGCAGGGTTGATAACATGTTAGCCGAATGAACCGTATCAGATTGGGCATCAAATCCAGGTATTGAACTGCCATCTGAATACATTGGCATCGGTAAGTAGCCAATACTTTTGTCGTCTAAATGTTTGAAATACAAACGCACATAACCAGAATCAAATTCTTTGGTTAAGTTAGCTTTAATTTGGCCACCCTTGTTCGCGGTGTAACCAGGATCACGCGGACCATCACCGGTACGTACAAAACCACCAATATGAAAACGCATAGAGTCATTAATGCTTGCGCCATATTCAAAATCAGTACGCAAAGTATCGTAATCAAGACCCACAGTAGACGAAATACTGCCAGCATCACTGGTGCCCGTTTTACTAATGACGTTAATAATACCGCCTGGTGCGTTACTGGCAGCTGTTGAGGCTGAACCACCACGGATTGATTCAATAGTTTGTGTTGTAGAATCAATACGTAAGAAAATATCCGCATTACCAAATGCAATATCACCAAACTGTAAAATAGGTAAACCATCTTCTTGAATTTGTAAGAATTTAGCTCCACCAGAGGCAACAGGTAAACCACGTACTGCAATGTTGGCGTTACCTTCACCACCGGTCGATTCAACCTTCATGCCCGGAATAATACGGAACGCTTCGGCTGATGAACGAGGTGAGCTAATTGCTAAATCTTCTGGTGACACACTGCTCACTGACACGCTCGAGTCCATTACACGTGTACCACGTGCGACACCCGTTACCACAATGCGCTCAAGACCAATGGCGTCTTTTTTAGTTTCCACAGTGTCAGCAGCCCACAAGCTTGAACTGACCATCACAGCTAGCGTACTTAATACAAATTTCTTAGATGTGCTTTTTATCATTTTTATGTCCCCACATAGAGTGTATTGATGTTGTCTTATCTCCCCATAACAACATCAGTAATATATTCATCAATCGAACTAAGCCCCCAAACTAGCTCAGTAGCGAGTCAAAAGGTTAAGGTTAAGGTTAAAGTTAAATCCAAGCCCTTACTTAATCGATTAAGTTACAAGTTAGCAACTAAATAGTAAATTGCAAGTACAATTTATGTTCAATTATCGTTAACAGGATTAAAAAATCGCCTAAGTAGATGTTTATTAGATTAAATATTTATAATCGCAGAGGTTCATTATTTAGCGTCAGCGGTCAACAAATGTCCTGACGGATCACGAAGTAGATTGTAGGCTGCCAATAAGCACAACATAAATGCAAAGCCAGTTGCTAAATAAAACCCGTATTTAACATGACCAAATATGTCGCCTACCACTCCCATCAACAATGGACCTAATGCAGCAGAAAGCGCAGTAAAGAATAAAATAACCCCAGCAACCGAACCGTGCTGGTCAACAGGGAAACAACTGATCCCTTTAGAGTTTAATGTTGGATACATCATTGACATAAACAAGCCTGATAAAGGCAATAAAATAACCGCCGCAGAAATGCCATACATCATTGCACCTAAATAACATAGGCTAATTGCTAGGCTGAACCAAAACATCACTTGCTGCCAACTGTATCGATTGAGGATCCAGCCACCTAAGAAACGTCCCAGTGCCCGTAATGTGAAAAAGATTGTTAGTGCATACGTCGCGATTAATGCCAACTCACCTTCATAGTTGAGTAATAGCGTCGGCATCCATACATAAATGGCCACTTCAGTAGCAACATAAAGCCCAATCGCTAAAGAGTAGCCCAATGCATAAGGGTTTCTCATCATGCTAAACGTACTGGCTAGATTAATATCTTGAGTAGATGAGCGCTTAAGTTGCGGGTATTCAGCTTTATAAGCTAACCAACATAATATTAAACAAAACACCCCAGCGCCAAAATACAGATATTTCCACGACACGCCTGTTATCAATAAATAACTGACAATCGCCGGACCGACCATAGCACCCACACCGAAATAGCCTTCGACGGTGTTCATGGTGCTTGAGTGTTGTTTCGAGTTAGTTGAAATATCACCAATTAATCCTAGCGCACCCGTTTTGAACACCCCAATAGCAATACCGACTAACGCCAACAAACATAGAAAATAATAAAATGACTCACCTAAAGCGAACATAAAACTGGCTAGCGCAAACAACATTAAACCAATTAAAATTGTTATTTTTCGGCCTAACTTATCTGCAAGAAAGCCTAAAAACAGCCCACTTAATGCAATAAAAAGCATTGGCATGTAATGAAATGCGCTCGCTTGTGACATCGATAAGTCAAATGTGTTAATCAGCTCAGGAATAATCACTCCCACCGCATCAGAAGTCATCGCGAACATAAAAAACATTAAATATGTTAGTATCCTTATCCTAGTGTTACCACTATTCTCATTATCATTCATATGGTTAGCCATATTTCTCACCTTATTGTTATATGTTTTCTTTGCGGTCACACAGTCTATTTATGGCGACATATTCGTCTTCTCCCACAGAAAACGAATTCAATATTTAAACAAAGCCCTTGAATAATGTTTCATATTGGTTAAATATACAACTTAATCGATTAAGTTTTTTCTAAATACTTACTTTAAGAGTCACCAACATGAAAAATAATGTTCAGCTGATCACTTACGTAGATCGTATAGCGCACTCAGACTTAAAAGGACTCAAACAGGTTCTCGACACAGAACTGCATGATCTCTTTGGTGGCGTACATCTGTTACCTTTTTATTATCCGATTGACGGCAGCGATGCTGGCTTTGACCCTATAGACCATGCAAAAGTAGATGAACGTCTTGGTGATTGGAATGACGTAAAGCAGATTGGCCAACAATACGACATCATGGCCGACTTAATCGTTAACCACATGTCTGCAGAGTCTACCGAGTTTCAAGACGTGCTTGCCAACGGCAAAAACTCTGTTTATTGGGATTTATTTTTAACCAAAGATAGTGTATTTCCAGACGGTTTAAGCGCAGAAAACCAAGCTAAAATTTATCGCCCACGTCCGGGGAGTTGTTTCACCACCTATAAACTCGCGGACGGTACACAAGCCGAGTTTTGGACGACTTTTACCTCAAATCAAATTGATATTAATGTGCATACCGCTGCAGGTCAGGCACATTTAAACAAGGTGCTAACGCGTTTTCATGAAAGCAAAGTCGATCTTATTCGTCTTGACGCTGCGGGTTATGCGATTAAAAAACCAGGCACTAGCTGTTTTATGATTGAAGAATCATTTGAATTTGTCGATGAGTTAGCCAAAAAAGCCAACAGCCTAGGCATGACCACCCTTGCCGAAATTCACTCGCATTACATGACCCAGCTCGATATTGCTAAGCGCGTAGACATGGTGTACGACTTTGCGCTGCCGCCATTGATTCTCCACAGCTTATTTAGCCAAGATGCCAGTGCATTAAGCCATTGGCTATCCATTGCCCCACGTAATTGTGTCACGGTATTAGATACTCATGACGGCATTGGCATTATCGACGCTGGCCCGGTCGGCAATAAAGCAGGTTTATTAACAGCTGCAGAAATTGATAACTTAGTTAATCGCATCCATAGCAATAGCAAAGGTGAAAGCCTGCAAGCAACGGGCGCAGCAGCCAGCAATGTCGACCTATACCAAGTTAATTGCACCTACTACGATGCACTTGGCCAAAATGACATTGATTATTTAATCGCTCGAAGCGTGCAGTTTTTTGCTCCCGGTATACCGCAGGTGTATTACACCGGTTTACTGGCAGTGCCTAATGCCATGGAGTTACTGAATCAAACTCAGGTAGGTCGCGACATTAACCGCCCTTATCTACAGGTAAGCGACATTCAAACAGCCATGCAAAAACCGGTTGTTAAAGCGCTATGTGAGCTGATCACTCTACGCAATAAAGTCGATGCCTTTAATGGTGAGTTCACCATGACAAACCAGGCTAATCAGTTAGATCTTTGTTGGGTGCATGGCGACAGTTCAGCCAAGTTAAGCGTTAATTTTGCCAGCAAAGAAGCCCATATCAACATCGTTGAAGCCCAGCAATCGACTCACATTGTACTGACTGATTTACTGGCTAAACACCGCGGATAATCTGCCGTTTGATTTAAGCTTAAACGTAAACAAGGCGCCTAATTAGGCACCTTGTTGGTATCGATATGATTGTCTCGATCTGATTGTCTCGATCTGATTATCTCGATATATTTGTATCGAACTGTTTGTATCAATAATCGTCCGGTCATCAATATTACATCAACAACTACCACCACGAGAAAGTTCATAACCTAACACTTCAGCATGATGGGCATCAGCAATAAACATTTCTGCGGCTTTACGACCTTTTTGTTCTGAATGCTGGAACACTGTTGTCAGCGGCGGGATAGCTCGTGAGCCTTCATCAATACCATCAAAACCCACCACTCGAATATCTTCAGGGATCCGCAAACCTTGTTGGATTGCCTCGCGCATTAAACTCAAGGCAATGAGGTCACTCATGCACAAAAATACATTCGGACGCGGTACACAATTAAGCGCTTCTTTGGCTGCTATAGCAGCAAAGTCGGCATTACTTTCAGGAATATTCCAAATGCGATCATCACCAAGCTTAACCCCAGTATCACCAATGGCATCCAAATAGCCTTGCAAACGCTGATGTGCTACTGAAGTGTCGATTTCCATAGAATGAATATCATACACGCGGCAGGTTAAGTGAGTGTCGAGCAAGCGTAATCCAAGAATTGCGACCTGATCTTGCTCAGATTGAATTGCCAATTTAGCCACTTCATAGGCACCGGCTTTATTATCGATACTCACCGAAGCACTACGATGAATATTAAAGTCGACCGTCACCACTTTTTTACGGATTTTTTTTAATTGCTCGGCCAATAAACGGTTGCGAGGACGGCCATAACAAATAAAACCATCGACAAAATCATTTACGCCATTCACATTGTCAGAACTGCCAGAAAACAACAGTAAATTAATTTTATGTTGCTCAAAAACTGCCGCAACGCCTTTCATAAACTTACTGGCCACGGGATCAGACACCATGTATTCAATACTGTCCGACAACACTAATGCTACTGTATCGAATTTGCCACGCCTTAAAGATTGCGCTGCTTTATTGGGTCCAAAATATCCTAACTCGTTACAGGCAGCTAGAATGTCTATACGGCGTTTTTCCGACAGCTGATCTGGACGATTAAACGCATTAGATACCGTCGCATTCGACACACCTAATTCTTTGGCAATACTTTTTAAGGTCCAATGCTTGGAGTCTGGCATAACGGGTCCGTTTACGTCGTGATTTTAGCCTAAACAGCTATTTATAACATGAATATAGCGATGCTAAGCGGTGAAAACAACCCAAGCAATACTTCAGATGCTGTCCTAAGGTTGAAGCGAATAAACGGCACCAGCTTGTAAAACTGCTGCCAAATTATAAATGATCTTGCTGTTGAGCATGTTCGACCAGCCTGGCTAAAGACATATTTTGCTCAAACGTAGTACTTTTTAAGCGTTTAGCAAACCAAAATCTCGGTTTCCAATACACGTTATTTAAACTCGAAATCTTAACCCCTTTTTGGGTTGATGCATGTAAAAACCTGGCATCTCCCATGTAAATGCCCACATGACGGGCGCTTTTACCGGTTTTAAAAAATACTAAATCGCCCACTTCTAAGGCTTCACGTGGGACTTCTTTACCTAATACACGTTGCGCATTGACAGAGCGAGGTAACTTTTCACCCACTATGTCAAGATAAGCTAAGTACACAAAACCAGAGCAATCAACACCTTGTTTACTCATACCACCTAATCGATAAGGCGTTCCCGCCCAATCCTGATGGTAAGCTAATAAATTAGGCTCACTCCACTTAGGTAATCTTGGCTCAGCCTTTACAATCACAGGCTTTGGTGGAGGCTTAACAACTGTTACGGGAACCTGAGTGGCACAAGCACTCAGTAATACCGACAAGCTAATAAGCGATAATTTCTTTATCAATTTTATAGACCTCTAAGCCTAAACATATCTGTTAATCACGCTAAACTTTGTTTAAAAAGATTAACTTACAATTATACTGTTCAAGTAATAAACAGGGTAATTTACACCAGTTAAAAAAAATCTCAAAATAAAACTTCTCTCATCTATAAAGTAAAAATGGCAACCTAGGGGTTGCCATTCATTGACATCGATTATATTGATAATAAGTGGTGATTAATTTATCGCCATCGATAGGAAGTAACCAACCAAGGTTGCCGTGATCACGCCAATAAAGCCGGGAATAATAAAGCTGTGATTGAGTACATACTTACCAATATGAGTTGTGCCTGTTCTGTCAAAGCTTATCGCCGCTAAATCACTTGGATAGAATGGGAAAAAGAAGTAAGCATAACAAGCGGGTAGCACACCTATTAGTACAGGTGCAGGGATCCCCAGTGAAAAACCTAATGGCAGCATAATAGTTAAAACCGCAGCCTGACTTTTTAAGAAAATCGATGACACAAACATGGCAATCGCAAATGTCCACGGATAAACACTGACAATATCGCTTACCGCGCTAACCAAATAGGTTTTATGGTGCTCTATAATGGTGTCACTCATCCATGCTATGCCAAAAATAATGATAACCGCTGTCATACCTGCGGTAAATACATTACTGGTGACCACTTTTTTCGGTGATATATTGGTGGCGAGTAAAATAACCGCACCAACAGATAACATCATAAACTGAATCGCTACCGACATACTTACACCATCAGGTAACACTTGTTTGCTAAACATCGCCACCATGATCACAGCAAAAATACCCAGTAAAAATACCATTAAACCTTTCTTTGCAGTTGCCTCTGCGGCTGGAGTTTGCACTTGGTCAGCACTAGGATCGATTAATGACTCACGAAACTCATCATCTTTTAAACGTGCCTGAAACTCTTGATCTTTATCTAAATCTTTACCCCGCTTTAAACTCCAGGTACACGCCACCAGCAAACCGATTAAGGTCGCAGGAATAGTCACCATCAATACATCAATTAAGCCAATATCAAGCTGATTATCTACCGCAGTAGCAAGCACTACAGCTGCAGCGGCTGCTATTGGGCTTGCTGTAATGCCCATTTGTGAGGCAACTGTTGCCATGGCTAATGGCCGTTCAGGTCGGATACCTTTCTTGTATGAGACATCATAAATAACAGGAAGCAGGGGATAAACAGAGTGACCAGTACCAACAAGTACAGTTAACGAATAAGTACACAGGGGACCTAAAAAGACGATATGTTCAGGGTGTTTACGTAACAGCTTTTCAGCAAACTTGACCAACAGTTTTAAACCACCAGTGGCCTCTAATGTTGCTGAAGCCGCGACTACAGCCAAAATAATCAGCATTACGCTGACAGGCGGCGTACCCGGTGCTATACCAAATACAAAAGCCAGTACCGAAACACCTAGCCCACCCAGCAAGCCAAAGGCGATTCCGCCATGGCGTATACCAACAAAAATGACAATTAATAACAACAGCATATGTATATAAAACATTATCAGTACCTACCATATTAAATAGCTGTTGCAGGTATAACACAGCAGAAAATACCGTTAGTGACCAAAATCAAGCTATTACATAAAGCGCCGTACCCAATAGATAAAACTGTGAGTTATTGAACACTTTTTATGAGAGTTATACTCATCTAACTAATTAGTTTACGAAAATCAACTTGAAAGGTTATCGCAGCCAAGCTTCACCCACCAATTAACAAACGGCCACTGATATATATTTTTGACTTACAACGAGTCTAAGTTAATCTTAAGTGCAAAGAATAGTGGTACTAAAGGGCGGCAATTAATGAATCGGCTAATAAATGAGTGCCTTAATGCTACTAAAAATCGGTTCAGAACATACCTAAGCATGGTATTAAGTGGATTATTACTTTTACTTACCAGCCAAATAGCCGCAGCCACTGAGGTTGATAGAGTCATCACTATTACCACCCAAGAGTGGGCGCCCTACCAAATGCAAGTTGGCCAGAAAAATGAGGGTTATGCGATAAAAGCATTAGCCTGTGTAATGGATAAACTTCAACAACCTTATAAGGTAATATTTCTCCCGTGGGGTCGTGCGCAGTTAGAAGTGAAACAAGGTAATTACGATGGTTTTTTTTCAGCCTCACACAACAATGAAAGAGACGATTTTGCGGTATTATCAAATACTTTTATAGCACAGCAATGGAGCTTTTACTTACTCAAAAACACCGCTATCCCCTTAAATCAAGACGCTATTAAATCAAACGCACAATTTGGTGCTCGCAGGCATTCCAACGCTACATTCTGGCTACAAAAACACAATTATAACGTTATCCATCAAACAAGTACTTTAGATGAGTTGATATCCTTGCTTGA
This sequence comes from Shewanella glacialimarina, assembly GCF_020511155.1. NCBI lineage: Bacteria > Pseudomonadati > Pseudomonadota > Gammaproteobacteria > Alteromonadales > Shewanellaceae > Shewanella > Shewanella glacialimarina. The sequence goes on from NZ_CP041216.1 coordinate 4,386,116, forward strand.
AAAAAATCGCATAGGTGCGATCTTAGAAAACAACTTATTTTTTGAAGCTGCAGCCAAACGGGTAAACATCCCACTAAGTGATTTTTCTGTGGTGCCCAATCTAGATAGGTCACTAGGAGTTTATTTTGGTAAAACCTTTTTGACACAATATCCCGATTTTTTAGATAAATTTAATCAACATACTGAAAATTGTAGATTTACCTTAGAATAAGTTAACTAAGCGATTTTGCCAAATAACCTCCATAAGCTTGATTAGCTGATATACAGAAAAGCCAGCACGCTGGCTGGCTTTCTCAATTGAGTCTATTTAATGCAGACAAAATCACCGACTTAGATTTATGAATCAGCGATACGGAGTTCGTCGACCACTTTATCTACATCATCAGCATTTTTGGCTATCGCTATGGCTAAGTCACGTTCTGCATCATTTGTTACCGTCCCTTCTAACGTCACAACACCAGACTTAACATCGACATTAATGTCGGAACCCGTCACATCGTCAGAGAACATCAAACGTGTTTTGACAATCATTGCTATCTTAGCATCGGTTAGCTCGTCACCTAAATCACTGTCGTTACTATCGTCTTGTTGCTTCATAACAGTCAATTGATTATCAATGCTTTCAACGCCGTCCAAGCTTTTAACCAGCTCACTCGCTAATGACTTATCAATACTACCATCAACTTTACCCGTTAAAGTAACCTTACCGGCGTGTACATCGGTATTGATATCAAACGAGTTAAGATTGGTGTTGAGCAATAATGTGGTTTCAACTTTACCGTCAATCCATGCGTCTTTAGCGTCATCCTGCCAATCTTGTGCTGCATTTGCAGAAAAAGCCATTGCACCAAGCATCGTACTTACTACCAAAGATAATGTTGTCTTATTCATAAAGATATCCTCCATTGTTTATCTTGATATTAGTAATGCGCAAATCATGCCAACAAATTAAGGTCATGTTTTAAATGATTTTTATTATTTAACATGTGTGTAAGTCTAATCATTTTTGGACATTTTTACCGACAACAGGTAACTTTTTCACTTGAGCGATAACTAATATTCAAATGGCGATTTAATCACTCAATTCGCTTTACCTTTGTGACTCACATAAAGGCTTTCCATACTGTCGCATCCTATTTGAAGCCATGCACAGCCTTCGGCTAATTGTTGAGCAACCTCTTTATTTGTCGCCTGACGAGCTGCCCACTTGAGTTGATGAAGGACCTGCTGCTCTATATCTAATAGTAATCCTAACGCTGTCCATAGCTCGTCTTGCTTTATCGCTTCACTTGCGCAGTCATACTCATCGCTAAAAGAAAACAAACTAATTGGTTGGGCATCATAAGGGACTATTTCGTCTTGCTTCACTTGCTGTAACAAGGGCACTAAATACTGTAATATGCACCTTCTTGTTTCTGCCATATCCATAAAAATACGCTTGATGTTATAGTCATCAGCATCCGCAATTGCTTTTGTGTAAAACAGCTGTCCTGCTTGACATAAATCAATTGCATCGCTAATTACGCCTAAGTCGATTTGCTTGCTTGATAAACGTTTGATATGTGAATATTGCAATGTCATTTCTCCTATCATCAAATAACTAATAGCTATCCTGTAATATTTATAGTCATAATGGATAAACCAATATTGTTTACCTTATGATCAACGCATACATAATTCGTACACAACACCACAAAAACACTTAAGGCACTGATTAATAAATTATTAATAAGTCAAACTCTCCAGTGTAAACCACATGTTAAGAAATAATTACCGATTGTTATTGTCAAATTTACAAATTTGCCATTAGTTAAATGAGCACAAAAAGGAGTAACACTGACATGGCCAGTCCTACCTTGTTTTACCACTTGCTTCACCCTCAAACGGCAACACAGCTCTTAAAAGTACCTAGTTGTGGCCATTTTAATAAAATAGCGAGTATTACTGAGCTCCCCTGGCTAACACAACTTGAGGCGAGTAACGCAGATGTGGCAATTATTGAAGTATCTCAATTAGGCCAAGCTGATTATGCCAGCCTTACAGATAACGCCTTAATGTCTGATATTGAATTTATCTTTTTAAGTGAAGGAAAACCCAACCCTAACCTTGATACATTAATGTCAAAGGGCGCAGGCTATCACTTTAGACAGCCATACAATATGGAACTGATTGATGACACTCTGGAAGATTTTGCTCAAGACTTATTATTAGAGTCGACTAAGCGTCAGCATGTATTGTCGAGTGAACTCGATCAATATGGATTATTGGTTGGATCATCCCGTGCAATGCATAAACTGTATCGCACTGTTCGCAAAGTCGCGGTGACAGAAAGCAATGTATTAATTGTTGGCGAGAGTGGTGCAGGTAAAGAATTAGTAGCTAACACCATTCATCTTGCAAGTAACAGATCAAACGAGGCTTTTATTGCAATTAACTGTGGTGCGCTCAGTCCAGAACTAGTCGACAGTGAGCTATTTGGTCACACTAAAGGGGCTTTTACCGGTGCACACCGTGATCATCGTGGGGTATTTGATCAAGCTGAAGGCGGGACGTTATTTCTAGATGAAATTACTGAAATGCCCATTGATCATCAAGTGAAATTATTAAGAGTGTTAGAAAATAGTGAATATCGCCCCATTGGCAGTGCCAGTGTAAAAAAGGCCAATGTACGTATTGTCGCCGCAACCAATCGCGATCCTGCTAGCGCTATTGAACATGGTCTTTTTCGTGAGGATTTATACTTCAGACTCGCTCATTTCCCTATTCGCGTTCCACCGCTACGTGATAGAGGTGATGATATTAGCGGGTTGGCAAAACATTTTTTAGCCTATAGAAATGTCGCAGAAAAACTCAATAAAACCTTTACGCCAGAAGCTGTCAGCTTTATTCAACAACAGCGCTGGCCGGGTAATGTGCGTGAGTTAAAACATGCCATTGAAAGAGCTTATATTCTCGCTGACGACACGATTGATAGAAGTCATTTCAACAGCTTCGAAACAGGATCTCAAACAGAAAACATGTTTGAGGAGGTTAAAGTACCTACTGGTATGCGTTTAGATGAAATTGAAAAAATAGCCATTTATCAAGCGCTAGAACAGGCTGACGGTAATAAAAATGACACCGCCGAACAACTGGGCATAAGCGTTAAAACCTTATATAACAAACTCAGTAAATATGAAGATAACAGCAATGCCGATTAACGCCTCAAAATCGGGCTTTTTTCTGGCACAAAAACCTTCAACGATTTTGGCACAACCTCTACCGTCACATCGTTAGATTCAAAAAGCTCTCCATCAATCACATAATGTGTTTTTTGTTGAGCTGTTAGGTATATTTTTTTAGCTTGGGCATGATGTATTGCATCAGACTCAAGCTTGTTATTAGTTTGGTTCCACAAACGCGTAATCCCAGTAAATAATAAATCGACCAGACTCAGTAACTGCTCTTGTGATGACTCAGTAGGCTCAATCCAAGTAATATCTAATAGTCCATCAATGATATTAGGCTCGCCATTACCTTGTGCTAGTAAACTGCTGAAAGGAGCTGAATTGGCAATCACTATACTGGTAGTCTCAATTGTATGTGTTTCACCATCATCTAATTGCATAGACAAAGATAATGGCTGATTTTCATCAATCGCATTCCATAAGCCACCCAAATAAGCAAACTGACCCGACTCATTTTTTTTGTCTCGATTAGCACTTTCAATCATCTTATGTTCAAAACCAATACCCACCAGCAACAGCATTATCCGTTCATTACACATAGCTGTATCAATAGGTTGATAATGGCCTTGAATCAAAATATCCACGGCTTGAGCAACAGGGATCACCTTACTGCCGACACCAAATAAGGTATGAGCCAAGGCATTTGTTGTCCCCATCGGAATAATACCTAATGTGATAGAGGTGTTAACCAGCATCGACGCCACCTCATTAACAGTGCCATCACCACCGCAGGCTACAACAATATCAGCACCACACTTAACGGCTTCACGGGCTTGAACTGCAGCATCTTTATCTTCAGTCGTCTCAAGCAGCTTTACTCGATAGTAGCTGGATAAGGTTTGTTGAATATACTCGGCATCATCTTGCCACTTACCACCGCCAGACACAGGATTAGCAATTAAATAGAGTGTGTTATTAATTTTAATCCGATTCTGCTGATACATTTGGGACACTTTAGCAAATTGCCATTTATTCAAACGGGCGGTATGGCGAATTTCATTAATAGAGTGCAACACCTCTTCTAAGTGACTTTTTTTATCGCGACAAGCAAGATAAGAAGCTAGCACGAGTACCGACCGCCCACGGCCTAGCGCACAATGTACTACAACCTTTTTACCGTTAAGTACCTGGTTATTTAGCCAATTTATTGCCTGATTGAGTTGCGCTTCTGACGGGACACTATGATCTAAAACAGGCACATTTAAATAATCGATATCCTCAGCCAATAATGTGCCATCTAATGCATCAAATTCAGCCGTCACATCTAGAATGGCATCAACCCCTTGGGTTTTAAGGTATTCAATATCAGAAGGAAATAAACGACATGCTAAATAGAGTTGATCTTCAATTTTTTGAATTGCGGGTACTTTATCGTGTTTTCTTGCCCAGGCATTATAAACCTGACATCCCAATAGAAAAGGGACAAATCCCCAGCTGATATACCAAGGAATTGAACCATTTTGTTTCTTACGGAAAATACCACCCGCATTAAACCAATATGCAAAACTCACTAAGCCCAAAGATAATGCCAACCAGCCAATAAAAAACTTAGCCCACGATGAATTAAGTAATATGCACAAAAGCGCGGCCAATAAAGCCCCTGCAGTATAGTAATACTTAATATTTATCTTGGTTAGCATATAAACTTCTTATTTTAAAAACAGCAAAAAGCAGCGTACTATGGTGCGCTGCTTAGTTTCTTTAACAATCAGGATCTTCTGCTTTAAGACCTTCTTTTACATCTTCACACGCGTCTTCAACTGCATTACCGGCGTCTTGCATCATCTCATCCACTTTTTCACCCGTATTTTCTGCTTTGTTGTCGGAACATGCCATCATACCTATTGTCGTTAATCCCAATAAAATCATGATACTTAGCTTTTTTAGTAAATTCATATTGAGCTCCTTGCTCACAGGCCATTCCATTAGTTATTATTACATTTAGATATACTCATTTTATATCATTAAGTAATAGGCTCAATCCATAAAGCGTAACTTAGTTAACGTTACGCTTTCGGTGCTTTACCTCGTATTGCACTTACCACTAAAGAGATAACAAGTAACACAATAAAAATAAAGAAAATTATTTTCGCAATACCGGCTGCCATACCAGCAATACCACCAAAACCTAACACTCCTGCAATGATAGCAATAACTAAAAACATCAATGTCCAACCTAACATAAGAAACCTCCTTGAGTATGGGACGATCAATAACACACAAAAATAAACTCGTAATAATGAACAACTGTTTGTGTACCATTTAACTACTTTATACCAAGCCAACTTCATGCCAACCTTGAAGCAACCAACTAAGAATCTAATAAATAAGGAAAATAAATTTAAATTCTTTATTTCAATATCATTAACAAACTCAGTTATTGGCAATAATTACCGACAATTCGGTAAGAGTTTCACATTAATTATGGGTAAAGGGGCATTCCAATAAATTATTGGGGATATCTACGGAAAATGGAGGTGGCCACAAGCAGGTGACGAAGAGACATTAGAAAAGAGATGAGCAACAAAGCGATTGATTCAAAAGAAAAACGGCCTAAAGTTATAAAGTAGAGTTCCTCTGTATTTTAGCAAAAGAACTCAATAAAAAACACTTTAAACAGCTAACCCCGCGGCCACACCAGACGACCATGCCCATTGGAAGTTAAACCCGCCTAACCAGCCACTTACGTCCATTACTTCACCAATAAAATACAATCCAGATACCTTATTGGCTTGCATGGTTTTTGATGATAACTCATTAGTATCAACACCGCCCAAGGTAACCTCTGCAGTGCGATAGCCTTCTGTACCGTTCATAACAATAGACCAGTCATTTAAATCACTAGCCAGCGTTTCACGCTCGCCATGACCTAGTTGATTTAACGCTTTATCCAACTGAGCTTCTTCAAATAAGGCCTCAACTAATCGTTTCGGTAGCCATTGGCTTAGGGTATTTCGCAGGCTTTGTTTCGGATGATGTTTGAGTGCGAATTCGATTTTATCTAACGCATTTTCACCCGGTAATAAATCGATAGAAATTGCTTCACCTGGTTGCCAGTAATTTGAAATTTGTAGCACTGCCGGGCCTGATAGACCACGATGCGTAAATAATAATGCTTCACTGAACTGAGTGCCATCTTGGGCGGTAATGGTGGTTGGCACAGCAATGCCCGATAATGGTTCAAAGCGAATTTTTTGATCACTATGCCAGGTAAAAGGCACCAAACCTGCACTGGTAGGCAGTACTTTTAAGCCGAACTGTTCTGCAATTTTATAGCCATAAGGTGTCGCGCCAAGTTTAGGCATTGATAAACCGCCTGTTGCGATAACTAATGACTCACAACTGAGCTCACCATTAGAGGTGCTTAGGGTAAAGCCTGTATCGGTTTTGCTAACAGATAAAATTTCAGTTCGCAGCTGAACCTTTACCCCAGCCCATTCACACTCTGTCATCAGCATGGTGACTATTTCTTTGGCTGAGTCATTACAAAATAACTGGCCGTGATCACGCTCTTGGTATTCAATACCATGGCGTTCAACCAATTCAATAAAATCACTTGAGCGATAACGGGCTAATGCCGATTTTACAAAGTGGGGGTTACCACAAAGAAACTGATGTGGTTCAACTTTTTGATTGGTGAAGTTACATCGTCCACCACCACTAATAAGTATTTTACGGCCAGCTAGTTTGGCGTTGTCTAGCACGAGGACATCACGACCACGATAACCCGCAGTTGCTGCACACATTAACCCTGCAGCACCGGCACCGATAATAATTACGTCATGATGTTTCACTGTTGAGACTCTCTTTAAACAAGTTGGTTATGCTGACGTTAAGGTCAAAATGTCTTTTTACATGCCATCCATGGTCTTCAAGGATAATGACTTCCATGTACAAAAAAGGGCGCTATATTAGCACCCTTTTATTGGTATTTGTATATTCGCTAGCTATTAGACTGTTTCCGATTTTTTATCTCGGCTTAACAGCTCTTTAGCTGCATCAACGGGTGCCTTGCCTTGATAAAGTACCTGATAAATTTGTTCGGTAATCGGCATTTCTACCCCTAGTCGTTTAGCTAAGGTAAATACCTCTTTGGTATTTCGATAACCTTCAACTACTTGGCCAATTTCAATCTGCGCAGTATCAACATCACACCCTTTACCAAGGGCGAGTCCAAAACGACGATTTCGAGATTGGTTGTCAGTACAAGTCAACACTAAATCGCCTAAACCAGCCATACCCATAAAGGTGTTAGCATCAGCACCGAGTGCCACACCTAAGCGAGTTAACTCAACCAGACCGCGAGTGATTAGCGCTGTTCGGGCATTTGCACCAAAGCCAATACCATCTGACATGCCTGCGCCAATAGCGATAACATTTTTTACCGCACCACCAAGCTGAATACCAGTAAAATCATCATTGGCATATACACGTAAACGTTTTGGGCTGTGTAAAAGCTCAACTAAGTCATGGGTGAACTGCGGACAAGTACCCGCTACCGATATTGCTGTTGGTAAACCTGCGGCTAATTCTTTAGCAAATGTAGGGCCAGACAATACCGCTAGGGGATAATGTTCACCTAATTGCTCACGGGCAACATCTTGTAATAAACGGCCAGTTTCAGGCTCTAAGCCCTTGGTCGCCCATACAATACGTGCATCACTGCGCAATAAGGGTTTTGCTTGCTTAAGCACGTCACCAAAAACATGGCTTGGCACAACCACTAACACATTTTTACTTGCAGCTAAGGCTTTAGCTAAATCAAGTTCAATGTGCAAACAGTCAGGGAATGTTATTCCGGGCAGGTAAGCTTCATTGCTGCGCGAATCGGCCAATGCCTGCATGCGCTTGGGATCGTGTCCCCACAATAAGGTTTTATGGCCATTACTTGCTAAAGAAATAGCAAGGGCGGTGCCATAAGACCCCGCCCCTAATACCGTTATTTCGGCAGTGCTGTTCATCACTTACGCGTTAGCTTCAGCTGGCGCTTCTGCAGCAGCCGCTTGACGCTGTTGAACATATTGAGCAAATAGTGCATCAAAGTTCACAGGCGCTAAGTTAAGTTGTGGGAAAGTACCACGGGCAACAAGGCCTGAAACAGTTTCACGAGCATATGGGAACAATACGTTAGGGCAATAAGCGCCTAAAGAATGTGCTAATTGTGGCTCTGTTAAGCCAACGATAGAGAAAATACCCGCTTGCTGAACTTCACATAAGAAAGCTGTTTCGTCGCCATTTTTAGCGGTAACAGTTAAAGAAAGTACCACTTCATAAGTATCGTCAGATAACTTAGTACTGCGCGTGTCTAAGTCTAACTTAACTTCTGGGTTCCACTCTTTTTGGAAAACAGCTGGGCTGTTTGGTGTTTCAAAAGACAAATCCTTTGTATAAACACGCTGAATGTTAAACTGTGGTGCAATTGCTTCGTTGTTTGCTATTTCTTCAGCCATGATATCCTACCTATATAATGTTATTTTTCGCTTTTCTGTGGAGCGAATATGGTGTTGGGCTAATAAATGAGGGTAACCTCGCCTTGCCCCTAAAGTCGATCATACATCGAAAAGCGACTAAGCACCTTTACCAGTAAGACCAAAAACTAATAGTGTCGATTTTTGCTCAACACTATGTGTTTACTGCAATATGATGAAACTGGTGACTATCTCTTGCTTTTAACAACCGGCATATTTGCTGATTGCCAGTCGCCCATACCACCTTTAAGGTTATGCACGTTTTCAAAGCCTTGCTTAACAAGAAGTTGAGCCGCTTGAGAAGATGTTACGCCAGCGTTGCATACTAATATAATGGGGCTGGTTTTAAACTTTTCAAGACTCGTGGCCTGATTATTTTTAATTTCAGACAATGGCACGTTAATAGAATCAACGATATGGCCTTTTTTAAACTCTTCTTTGCCACGCACATCGACAACTTTAGCGTCTTGCTTGTTCATCATTAGCGTGAGTTCATGATTGTTAACGGTCTTTACTTTTGATGTACTTGATTTGAATGTCGTCACAATTAAAGCAAAAAATAAGCCAGCCCAAGCCAAAGACAACATTGGGTTTGCTCTTAAAAATTCAATATATTCTTGCATGGTCACTGCCTATAACGTATCGAGCTAAGATTAATTTGGCCAAGAGTATATACCCAAACAAGCTTAAGATACAGGGCTCAGAGTGACATCAAAGTGGTTAGGTAAGATTCAATATTGGTGGATATGTTAATTACCTTTCAGACAATTTTTCACACAGAATTACGTACCTCAAACAAGGTCAAAAAGTGTTAATTGCGTAAACACTCACATATAAATGAAATTTAATCACCTGTTAGGGCAATCGAGAACCTAAGCCTGTTGCCAACAGCTAATAAGTAGTAATATTTATCCAATTTCATTTTTAACTTCATCTTTAACACTTTAAATAAGGGTACTTCCATGACGACAACTAAACGTCCGCTGGCACTGCTTATTCTTGATGGCTGGGGCTATCGTGAAAATCCGCAAGATAATGCGATATTTCACGCTAACACTCCGGTCTTGGATAAGTTAACAGCCACCTATGCTAACAGCTTAATTTCAGGTTCAGGTCTTGATGTAGGTTTACCTGATGGCCAAATGGGTAACTCTGAAGTTGGCCATATCAATATTGGTTCTGGTCGCATTGTTTATCAAGAACTAACGCGGATCAGTAAAGCCATTGAAGATAATGAATTTGAACAAAACCAAACGCTGGTTGATGCGGTAGATAAAGCTATTGCCGCAGACTGTGCGGTTCATATTATGGGGCTGTTATCACCCGGCGGCGTTCATAGCCATGAGCAACACATAGAAGCAATGTGCCGCATGGCGGTTTCCCGTGGTGCTAAAGCCGTTTACTTGCATGCCTTCTTAGATGGCCGAGATACTCCACCAAGAAGCGCCAAAGGCAGTATTGAGCACTTTAATACTGTTTTTGCCGAAATAGGAACAGGTCGTATTGCATCCTTAATTGGACGCTACTTCGCATTAGATCGTGATAATCGTTGGGATCGAGTCTCGCAAGCTTATGAACTGATTACTGAAGGCAAAGGTAAGTTTGACTATACGAACTCAGTCGATGCACTTGAAGCCGCTTATGCTCGTGATGAAAATGATGAATTTGTTGCCGCATCGGCTATTGTTGATGCAACTGGCCAGGCAGCGACACTGAATAACAACGATGCATTAATTTTCATGAATTTCCGCGCAGATCGTGCACGTCAAATTAGCCGCAGCTTTGTTAATCCAGATTTTGATGGCTTTGTTCGTCATAAAACACCCAAAATTAACTTTGTCATGTTGACCCAATACGCTGACGATATTAAAGCACCTGTGGCGTTTGAATCAGACAATCTTGTTAATACACTTGGTGAAACACTGCAAAAACAAGGTAAAACTCAGCTACGTATTTCTGAAACAGAAAAGTATGCCCATGTAACCTTCTTTTTCAATGGTGGTAAAGAAGCACCATTTGACGGAGAAGACCGTATTTTAATTGAGTCACCTAAAGTGGCTACCTACGATTTACAACCAGAAATGAACTCAACTGAGCTCACCGACAAACTGGTAGGTGCGATTGAATCAAACAAATACGACGTGATCATGTGTAATTACCCTAATGGCGACATGGTTGGCCACACAGGTAAGTTTGATGCCGCGGTAAAAGCGTGTGAAGCAGTAGACGCGTGTATTGGTCGAGTAGTAGAAGCATTAGCCAAAGTAGGGGGTGAATGTATTATCACCGCTGATCACGGTAACGCTGAGCAAATGACCGATCCAACTACTGGTCAAGCCCATACTGCGCACACAAGTGAATTAGTTCCTTTCATCTATGTCGGTCGTGATGCTACTATCAAACCTAACGGCCGCTTATGTGACATCGCACCAACGATGTTAACGTTAATGGGGCAAAGTGTGCCAACCGAAATGACCGGCCGCTGTATCATTGACTTAAAAGAGTAATTAATTACCTGTGATAATTCGTTTCTTTGTTAAAGCCAGCATTTTCGCTGGCTTTATAATACTATCCTATGCCGCAACAGGCGCCGACCTCAGCAAACGTCAGTCTGAGTTAAAGTCTATTCAGACACAAATCAATGCGCAGCAAAATGATTTAAAAAACACCTCAAAACAACGAGAAAAACTCATCACATTACTTAAAAAAGATGAGCAAGCCATTGCACGCGCGGCAAGCAGGGTAAATGAAACTCAAACCTCATTAAAAAACATCAGCAGCCAACTTATTGATTTAGAAAAACAACAAAAAAGCTTAACGGCACAAAAAATTGGCCAACAAAAAACCTTATCAAAGCAGCTATCTAGCGCTTATTTAGCTGGAAACCATGATTATAGCAAGATGATGCTCAATCAGCAAAACCCAGCAACGATTGAACGCATGCTGGCTTACTATCAATATTTAAACAATGCGCGTATCAAAGCGATAAGCAAACTAAAAACCACTAGTGAGCAATTAGTTGAAGTTCAAAACAAACAAGTCAAAAAGCAGCAGCAACTGAACACAGTGATGATTGACCAGAAACAACAAGCTAAACAATTAAGTAATGAACAAAATCAACGCCAGCAAACCCTAACTCAAATTCAGCGCACCCTATCCAACAAAGGTGCTCAGCTAGAACAATTACAAATTGAAGAAGCCAGCTTAAAGCGTATTGTCGAACAAGCTGTTGTTACGGCAAAAGCCAACCCATTAATGGATGGGCTTGAGAATAGAAAAGGTAAACTAAGCTGGCCAACAAAAGGTCGCATGAGTGAACGTTTTGGCAGCAACCGTTCTGGTCAAATAAAATGGAAAGGTGCTGTATTAACCGCACCAGAAGGGCAAAACATTAAAGCTGTTGCCGCGGGTAAAGTAATATATGCCGATTGGTTACGAGGTTTTGGTATGGTGATGGTACTCGACCACGGTAAAGGCTATATGAGTCTATACGGCCATGCTCAAACCTTATTCAAGGAAGCTGGCGATAATGTTAACGATGGAGAATCGATTGCTTTAGTCGGTCGTTCAGGTGGACAGACCGAACCTAGCCTATACTTTGAAATAAGACATAAAGGGCAAGCGGTCGATCCAGCAAGATACTGTCGCTAGGATAACGTAAACAGCCCATGGTTATAGGGGCAGTTATGCATCAAACAATTCGTTATATTAGTTGCTTTATACTTGGCGTCTGCGTGGCGCTATCGATCAGCATTTCAAGTTTAGAGCACGCTAATCCAAAGCCTGCCTATTATGATTTTGACTACCCACTTTTAGTCGATGTTATTGATACTGTTGAAACTTACTACGTAGATAAAATAGATCGACAGCAACTTATTGATGCTGCAATAAAAGGGATATTCAAAGAACTTGACCCCTACTCTGGATTTCTAACTCATGAAGATTTTCAGGCAATAAGCGACTCCAACAAAGGTGAGTATTTTGGTTTTGGGTTTGAAGTCGCGACTGATGATGGAAAAATTACCATCATCAGCCCCTTCAAGAACTCACCAGCAGAACGTGCAGGTATTAAAGCGGGTGATAAGATTATCAAGCTTAATGATACGTTTGTTGATGCCACAAACCTGCAAATGGTATTAACCGAAATCAGGCAGTATAGTAATAACAACAAAGCCATCTCCCTAAGTCTTCAACCCATCACAAGTAAAGTGCCCCTTACAATCACCTTACAGCCAGACTTTATTCGCATCAATTCTATAAACAGTAAAATTATTAACGGGGATATTGGTTACTTGCATCTGACAAGTTTTCAGGAAGATGCAACCGATGCGATAAGCAAACAAGCAATAAAATGGCAGCATTTACCACTAAGAGGGCTAATTTTGGATTTACGCAATAACCCAGGAGGACTACTTGATCAAGCGATTAGTATTGCAGATTTATTTCTTGATCACGGTCGAATCGTGACAACTACTGGACGTATTTTTGATGCAAATGAAGATTACTATGCCTCATCAGATACTATTTTTGCTAAAGTCCCCATGGTTGTGTTAATCAATAAAGGTTCAGCATCGGCTTCGGAAGTTTTAGCGGCGGCGCTGCAAGAAAACCATCGCGCAACCTTATTAGGAGAAACCAGTTTTGGTAAAGGAACAGTTCAAAGCCTTATCCCCATACTTGGCCAAAGTAATGCGATCAAACTAACTATTGCAAACTACAGTACCCCTAATGGAAATAATATAAACACTGTAGGCATTACACCAGATATAGAAATATCAATTACTGCTGTTACAGATGAGATGAATGTGCCTATAATCGGTACAGAAAAAATGTTAGATAATGATTACGATCAGCAAATCGACTCAGCTATCGCCTGGATAGATAGCAGAGAAAACTAAATAAAATCAAAAAGAAAACAATAATAACTGTGCGCTTTTTATTAATAATAATATTACAATTTGCCTGTTTTTCATCATTAAATGCAGCAAACTTAGCTATCATCATTGACGATATTGGATACCGTCAAACAGATGAGGCAGTTTTGTCATTGCCTCAAAATATTACCTTATCAGTCTTACCGCACACACCTTTAGGACAAAGGCTAGCATTAGAAGGCCATAATAAGGGCTATGAAATAATGATACATTTACCAATGCAGGCTTTAAGCGGTAATGCCTTAGGCCCTGGTGGATTGACCAATGACATGAACGAGCAACAAGTTAAACACGAAATAACATCTGCTTTTGGAAATATCCCTTTTGCCCGCGGGGCGAATAATCATATGGGTAGCTTACTGACTCAATTAGAAAAGCCAATGCTTTGGGTCATGCAAAGCTTAAAAAGCAAGCAAGCGTATTTTGTCGACAGCATGACAACTAAATATAGTAAGGCGAGTGATAAAGCAAAAGCGGTAGGAGTGCCATTATTACAGCGGCAAGTCTTTTTAGATAATGACTTACGCCAACACGCACTGGAAAAGCAGTTCAAACAAATTATTTATCAAGCAAAGCAACGAGGTACACTGGTTGCTATTGCACATCCGTATCCTGAAACTGTTGCCTACCTAAAGGCCAACCTTCCTAGGCTGAAAGAAAATGGTATCAACTTAGTACACACTTCAGATTTACTTGCGACCGATATAGCTAAGGTTTATTCAACTAGCTCATATCAAACACTGAGATAGATAAATCAGGTAAGGTAGAGATTAACTCAGATTTATTGTTTACTATATCCGCTAAAGAATATAGATCCAATACAGCTAAATAAGCAGCAACCGCTTTTCCTAATACCCCTTTCAAATTGCATACGGGTGTAAAGCGGCAAAATGGTTCTTCACAATTAACAGCAATTAATGAGTGTTCTAGTTGTCTAACCAACAAGCCTATTTGGATATCCTTAACAGGAATAGCTAATTTAAACCCACCACTCTTACCCCGGATAGTTTTTAAATAACCTAACTTTCCAAGCTGATGAATAATTTTAGCAACGTGATTTGATGATAAATCAAAAACGTTAGTTACCTCAGCAATACGGAACAATGCATCTCGCTCTGGTTGTACAGCAAGGTACATCAAAATGCGGATACCATAATCTGTATAGCGGGTTAATTGCATTGATAAACCATACTCTATAAAAGAAAAGAAGACTTTAACATGTTGAACGCTCTAGATCATTGATCAACCATAAGGCTTGCTCATTTGAAGAGCCACAAACATCTATACTTGCAGAAAAACCACTACACACTGAAGGCCTCTCTGGTTTACCGAAGATCATACATAGGTTTTCATCACTTAATTGAGCACAACGGACACCTGCGGGTTTTCCGTCAGGCATCCCAGGTATAGCACTCGTAATCGACGGCGAAATACAACACGCACCACAACCCAATCGACAATCCATTCTAATCTCGTATAGTAAAGTAACCAATTATATATCTGATATAACATTTAAAGAAACACTAACAGTTCTGGTGTACCACTCAATACATTTAAAAAACTCGTTTTATAAAATATTGATGAATATCGATATCAATTTCAAACAGCGATATGAATATCTCATTAGAAAAGTTATCAAACAATACCGAGTACTTTGCTGAACTAACAGAACTACCACAGATATTTACAAATTTCATATACGAAGAAGGCCTTTGCATTACAGCAAAGGCCTTCATCTTAAGTTCGCGAAGCGGACGCTGCTTGTAACAAGAGTGAACCCGCGACCTCCGGCGTGACAGGCCGCTGCCCCGAATCTATGTCTCGAAAAAGTCTTAACCAACAAAACTTTCACCAATATTTATAAATTTCACATACGAAAAAGGCCTTTGCATTGCTGCAAAGGCCTTCGTCTTAAGTTGGCGGAGCGGACACTGCTGGTAACAAGAGTGAACCCGCGACCTCCGGCGTGACAGGCCGCTGCCCCGAATCTATGTCTCAAAAAAGTCTTAACCAACAGAACTATTACCAATATTTTTAAATTACACACACGAAAAAGGCCTTTGCATTACTGCAAAGGCCTTCGTCTTAAGTTGGCGGAGCGGACACTGCTGGTAACAAGAGTGAACCCGCTGCCCCGAATCTATGTCTCAAAAAAGTCTTCACCAACAGAACTTTCACCAATATTTGTAAATTTCACATACGAAAAAGGCCTTTGCATTGCTGCAAAGGCCTTCGGCGAAGCGAACGCTGCTGGTAACAAGAGTGAACCAGCGCCCCCCGGCGTGACAGGCCGCTGCCCCGAATCTATGTCTCGAAAAAGTCTTAACCAACAAAACTTTCACCAATATTTATAAATTTCACATACGAAAAAGGCCTTTGCATTGCTGCAAAGGCCTTCGTCTTAAGTTGGCGGAGCGGACGGGACTCGAACCCGCGACCCCCGGCGTGACAGGCCGGTATTCTAACCAACTGAACTACCGCTCCTTTAGCAAATTGCTTACGCACGATGCTAAATCTTTTTAAGTCACTGATATGTCACTATCAGGAGACTTCTCTTTCTTAAAAGAGAAATTAGGCGCCTGGAAATGACCTACTCTCACATGGGGAGACCCCACACTACCATCGGCGATACTGTGTTTCACTTCTGAGTTCGGAATGGGATCAGGTGGTGCCACAGCTCTATGGTTTCCAGACAAATTTGGTTATCTAACGCCATTTAACTAGCATTAAATAATAATTCGGAAAGCTGATTGCTCATTAGAGCTTCTTGAGTTCGCACTGTCTAAGTGTCCCATCCTAACAACTAAGGTTAGTAAAACCCATCTGGGTTGTATGGTTAAGCCTCACGGGTCATTAGTACAAGTTAGCTCAACGCCTCACAACGCTTACACACCTTGCCTATCAACGTAGTAGTCTCCTACGGCCCTTTAGAGAGCTTAAAGCTCTAGGGATGACTCATCTTGGGGCTCGCTTCCCGCTTAGATGCTTTCAGCGGTTATCGATTCCGAACGTAGCTACCGGGCAATGCCATTGGCATGACAACCCGAACACCAGCGGTTCGTCCACTCCGGTCCTCTCGTACTAGGAGCAGCTCCCCTCAATCATCCAACGCCCACGGCAGATAGGGACCGAACTGTCTCACGACGTTCTGAACCCAGCTCGCGTACCACTTTAAATGGCGAACAGCCATACCCTTGGGACCGACTTCAGCCCCAGGATGTGATGAGCCGACATCGAGGTGCCAAACACCGCCGTCGATATGAACTCTTGGGCGGTATCAGCCTGTTATCCCCGGAGTACCTTTTATCCGTTGAGCGATGGCCCTTCCATTCAGAACCACCGGATCACTATGACCTACTTTCGTACCTGCTCGACGTGTATGTCTCGCAGTTAAGCTGGCTTATGCCATTGCACTAACCGTACGATGTCCGACCGTACTTAGCCAACCTTCGTGCTCCTCCGTTACTCTTTGGGAGGAGACCGCCCCAGTCAAACTACCCACCAGGCACTGTCCTCAACCCCGATAAGGGGCCAGAGTTAGAACATCAAAACTACAAGGGTGGTATTTCAAGATTGACTCCACTCCATCTAGCGACGAAGCTTCAAAGTCTCCCACCTATCCTACACATGTAGGTTCAATGTTCAGTGCCAAGCTATAGTAAAGGTTCACGGGGTCTTTCCGTCTAGCCGCGGGTATACGGCATCTTCACCGCAATTTCAACTTCACTGAGTCTCGGCTGGAGACAGCGTGGCCATCATTACGCCATTCGTGCAGGTCGGAACTTACCCGACAAGGAATTTCGCTACCTTAGGACCGTTATAGTTACGGCCGCCGTTTACCGGGGCTTCGATCATGAGCTTCTCTTGCGATAACCCAATCAATTAACCTTCCGGCACCGGGCAGGCGTCACACCGTATACGTCATCTTGCGATTTTGCACAGTGCTGTGTTTTTGATAAACAGTTGCAGCCACCTGGTATCTGCGACTGCCGTCAGCTTAGGGAGCAAGTCCCATCACCAACAGCAGCGTACCTTCTCCCGAAGTTACGGTACCATTTTGCCTAGTTCCTTCAGCCGAGTTCTCTCAAGCGCCTTGGTATTCTCTACCCGACCACCTGTGTCGGTTTGGGGTACGATCCCTACTAACCTGAAGCTTAGAAGATTTTCCTGGAAGCATGGCATCAACTACTTCATCACCTTAGTGACTCGTCATCAGCTCTCAACGTGTACATTTAAGTACGTGTTCCCGGATTTGCCTAAGAACACCGCCTACTACCTTAAACGCGGACTACCAACGCCGCGCTAGCCTAGCCTTCTCCGTCTCTCCATCGCAGTTAGCAGAGGTACAGAAATATTAATCTGTTTTCCATCGATTACGCCTTTCGGCCTCACCTTAGGGGTCGACTCACCCTGCCCCGATTAACGTTGGACAGGAACCCTTGGTCTTTCGGCGAGGGAGTTTTTCACTCCCTTTATCGTTACTCATGTCAGCATTCGCACTTCTGATACGTCCAGTGTGGGTTACCCCTTCACCTTCAACCGCTTACAGAACGCTCCTCTACCGCTTGCAGTAAACTGCAAACCCGTAGCTTCGGTGGTATGTTTAGCCCCGTTAAATCTTCCGCGCAGGCCGACTCGACTAGTGAGCTATTACGCTTTCTTTAAATGATGGCTGCTTCTAAGCCAACATCCTAGCTGTCTAAGCCTTCCCACATCGTTTCCCACTTAACATACACTTTGGGACCTTAGCTGACGGTCTGGGTTGTTTCCCTTTTGACAACGGACGTTAGCACCCGCTGTCTGTCTCCCGAGTAGTACTCATTGGTATTCGGAGTTTGCAAAGGGTTGGTAAGTCGGGATGACCCCCTAGCCTTAACAGTGCTCTACCCCCAATGGTATTCGCTCGAGGCGCTACCTAAATAGCTTTCGAGGAGAACCAGATATCTCCGAGTTTGATTGGCCTTTCACCCCCAGCCACAAGTCATCCGCTCATTTTTCAACATAAGTCGGTTCGGTCCTCCAGTTGATGTTACTCAACCTTCAACCTGCCCATGGCTAGATCACTCGGTTTCGGGTCTACGCCTTGCAACTAAACGCGCAGTTAACACTCGGTTTCCCTACGGCTCCGCTATTCGCTTAACCTCGCTACAAAACGTAAGTCGCTGACCCATTATACAAAAGGTACGCAGTCACGGTCTCAAGAACCGCTCCCACTGCTTGTACGTATACGGTTTCAGGTTCTATTTCACTCCCCTCACAGGGGTTCTTTTCGCCTTTCCCTCACGGTACTGGTTCACTATCGGTCAGTCAGGAGTATTTAGCCTTGGAGGATGGTCCCCCCATATTCAAACAGGATGTCACGTGTCCCGCCTTACTCGTTTTCATCTATGGTTAGTTTTCATGTACGGGGCTATCACCCTGTGCCGCTGAGCTTTCCAACTCATTCCACTAACACCCCATAGACTTAAGGGCTAATCCCCGTTCGCTCGCCGCTACTAGGGGAATCTCGGTTGATTTCTTTTCCTCTGGGTACTTAGATGTTTCAGTTCCCCAGGTTCGCCTCATACAGCTATGTATTCACTGTATGATGACCACTTATGTGGCCGGGTTTCCCCATTCGGATATCGTTAGCTCAAATGCTTATTACTAGCTCGCCAACGCTTTTCGCAAGTTATTACGTCCTTCATCGCCTCTGACTGCCAAGGCATCCACCGTATACGCTTAGTCACTTAACCATACAACCCAAATGAGTTTCACTGCCCTTGTAAACAAGAGAATGAACTAATCAGACTGTATCGCAACTAGCTGGTTTTTACTTGTCTCACTCCCGACCAGGAAGTGTGACTCGCCTTAGTTTTTAGAATATTCAAGACACTTAAACAGTGTTTTGAGAACTCAAGATACTGATGCTTTCGCATCAATATTATTTTCGCACTAACCTAATCACACAAACGACAACGAATCATCATCTATGCGCCTTTAGTTAGTACTATCAGCTTTCCAAATTGTTAAAGAACAACACTTAACCGGCAAGCGGTGTGTTTCACTCTACTTCCGAAGAAGTTAACAAGTAATCTGTGTGAACACTCACATGCATCTCTGCACTTTTAGGTATTGAGTTAGTCGTATAGGTAAGGAGGTGATCCAGCCCCAGGTTCCCCTAGGGCTACCTTGTTACGACTTCACCCCAGTCATGAACCACAAAGTGGTGAGCGTTCTCCCGAAGGTTAAACTACCCACTTCTTTTGCAGCCCACTCCCATGGTGTGACGGGCGGTGTGTACAAGGCCCGGGAACGTATTCACCGTGACATTCTGATTCACGATTACTAGCGATTCCGACTTCATGGAGTCGAGTTGCAGACTCCAATCCGGACTACGACGTACTTTGTGAGATTAGCTCCACCTCGCGGCTTTGCAACCCTCTGTATACGCCATTGTAGCACGTGTGTAGCCCTACTCGTAAGGGCCATGATGACTTGACGTCGTCCCCACCTTCCTCCGGTTTATCACCGGCAGTCTCCCTAAAGTTCCCGACATAACTCGCTGGCAAATAAGGATAGGGGTTGCGCTCGTTGCGGGACTTAACCCAACATTTCACAACACGAGCTGACGACAGCCATGCAGCACCTGTCTCACAGTTCCCGAAGGCACAAGTCCATCTCTGGTCTCTTCTGTGGATGTCAAGAGTAGGTAAGGTTCTTCGCGTTGCATCGAATTAAACCACATGCTCCACCGCTTGTGCGGGCCCCCGTCAATTCATTTGAGTTTTAACCTTGCGGCCGTACTCCCCAGGCGGTCTACTTAATGCGTTAGCTTGGGAGCCCAGTGACTAAGTCACCAAACTCCGAGTAGACATCGTTTACGGCGTGGACTACCAGGGTATCTAATCCTGTTTGCTCCCCACGCTTTCGTGCATGAGCGTCAGTCTTTGTCCAGGAGGCCGCCTTCGCCACCGGTATTCCTTCAGATATCTACGCATTTCACCGCTACACCTGAAATTCTACCTCCCTCTACAAGACTCTAGTTCCCCAGTTCCAAATGCAATTCCTAGGTTGAGCCCAGGGCTTTCACATCTGGCTTAAAAAACCGCCTGCGCACGCTTTACGCCCAGTAATTCCGATTAACGCTCGGACCCTCCGTATTACCGCGGCTGCTGGCACGGAGTTAGCCGGTCCTTCTTCTGTAGGTAACGTCACAGCAATAGTTTATTAAACTACTGCCTTTCCTCCCTACTGAAAGTGCTTTACAACCCGAAGGCCTTCTTCACACACGCGGCATGGCTGCATCAGGCTTTCGCCCATTGTGCAATATTCCCCACTGCTGCCTCCCGTAGGAGTCTGGGCCGTGTCTCAGTCCCAGTGTGGCTGATCATCCTCTCAGAACAGCTAGGGATCGTCGCCTTGGTGAGCCATTACCTCACCAACTAGCTAATCCCACCTAGGTTCATCCAATCGCGAAAGGCCCGAAGGTCCCCTCCTTTCCCCCGTAGGGCGTATGCGGTATTAGCAGTCGTTTCCAACTGTTATCCCCCTCGACTGGGCAGATCCCTAGGCATTACTCACCCGTCCGCCGCTCGCCGGCAAAGATAGCAAGCTACCTTCCCGCTGCCGCTCGACTTGCATGTGTTAGGCCTGCCGCCAGCGTTCAATCTGAGCCATGATCAAACTCTTCAATTAAAGTTTTTTTGAAACCCGAAGGTTTCGGCTCAATGAATTCTGATTGCTTTATCAACCGAAGTTAACAAAGTCTTTTTGTACATATTGCTATGAACATTCATCGTTGCATTGAGTTTAAATTTTTTGATTGCTCTTCCTAAGAAGAAGCAATTTCGAATAACTCAATACCTGTGAATGTCCACACAGATTTCTTGTTTAAGTTGTTAAAGAGCGTTGATGTTAATTTTTCAAACATCGCCGTTGGACGCTAGGTCGTTGGCTTGGGCTGCGTATTCTACAGACCCTGTTGTCAGCGTCAAGTGTTTTTTCAAACTTTCTTTTCGCTGTTGATTTGATGATGAAACCGAAGTTTTTACCCTTTCAAATCAATCTAACTCGCTACTTTGCTTTCGCGCTGTGCCGTGTCAGTGGATGCGCATTATAGGGAGATTCTGAGGCAGTGCAAGGGCTTTTAAGAAGTTTTTTATCAAAACGGCATTGATGGGGTGTTTTTTGGACGAAACGCACAAAAAAGGGACTGTTCGTCCCTTTTTCATATGCTTTATGACTATTCTTACTGTTTTTTACTCACCGAAGAATCGTGTTTCTTGGGTAGTAATGACAGATTCACCATCTATTTCAGTTCGTACAACGATATTGATGTTGGTAACGCTACGTTTTAGCTCTACCGGGTCAATTGCTACACTAATAGGTAATGTTAGAATTTCACCTGCTGCGATACTGACATTGTCCAGTCCGATCCATCTCGCATTATTCAGTCCTTCTACGCTTAACTGGTAATCGTGCTTAGCTTCAGTCTTATTCAGTATTTTAATCGTGAAGGTGTTTTCTATTTCACCTCGATTGTTTTCACGGTAAAGGGCGTTGCGATCACGGATAACATCCATTCGAACCGGCGCTATGGTTGCACTGGCGTAGACAAACAGTAATATCATCACAGTTAATATAACGCCGTAACCAACTAACTTAGGACGCAGCACGGTCTCTTTAACATTATCAAGCTTGTTTTCTGTGGTGTAACTAATTAATCCTTTAGCATATCCCATACGTTCCATGGTGTTGTCACATGCATCAATACATGCCCCACAGTTAATACATTCATATTGCAAGCCGTTACGGATATCTATTCCCGTTGGACAAACCTGAACACAAAGATCGCAGTCAATACAATCTCCTAATCCCTTTTCCTTAGGATCATCTTTACGAGAACGAGGCCCGCGTGTTTCACCGCGCTTAGCGTCATAGCCAACAATATAGGTATTCTTATCAAACATTGCTGCTTGGAATCGCGCATAAGGACACATATGAATACACATAATCTCTCGCATCCATCCTGCATTACCGTATGTAGCTATGGTAAAGAAAATCACCCAGAAGTAGATACTACCATCGGCATTTAACGTAAAGACATCAATATACACTTCTCTTGTCGGAATAAAATAAGATACAAAGGTCATAGCGGTTAAGAGGGAGACAAAGATCCAAGCGGTATGTTTTGCGGTTTTACGCCATACTTTATCAAGGCTCCATGGCATTTGATCTAACTTGATACGCTTATTACGTGCACCTTCAAATTTCTCTTCAAACCAGATAAAGATGAATGTCCATACCGTTTGCGGGCAGGTATAACCACACCATACTCGACCAAGATAAGTAGTGACAAAGAATAGGCCAAATGCGGCAATCATAAAGAGGGCAGCGAGCAATGTTAAATCTTGTGGCCAGATAGTGAGGCCAAAGACGTGAAATTTCTGTTCAGCAAGATGAAACCATACTGCTTGGCGGTCGCCCCATGGGATCCATGGCAGTATTAGAAAGAACAACATGGTAACCCAGCCCATACGACGACGGACTCGTGTCCAAAGCCCATCAACAGCCCGTACATATATACTGTTGCTGGGATTAAAACGGTCTGCCTTATCTGCATCTGGCTGATGAATCTTAATTCGATTTTGCTTCGAATAATCTTTAGGTTTCGATTCTATTGTCATTTTACAGCCTTACTACATTAACATTACAAAGAAACTGGAATAGTATATACCTTTCTAACATCAACTCGGACAAAAAAATGAGAGGTTGGATAGGTTTAGCCATCATAGGTGGCATTATTTATTACTTTGCAACAGAAACTGACAAGCTCGATGAGCCTATAGAATATGTGCAAACTATGTTTGATACGGCAGATAAAAAAGTCTCGTCAATGACTGGTACTAAAATTCAGCGAGTAGATCATAAGCTCCCTATTCTTAAAGAGAAGATTTATGAGCGCTTATCTACTATAGAGATTCGCGAGCTTGATGGTGTCTTCACCGATAGTGACTCTATTGCAGAGTTTAAAGAAACATATTGCTCAAGCTCAAAAGGAAGCCACCCTGTGTTTAGTCGGGATAACCTACAATTCATTTGCGATCAGATATAGTTAACGTTTTTATACTCGCTAGATTGACCTATATATTAATACAGCATAGCCTTTGGATAATGGATTGAAGAAGGCTAGCTTATAATGACACAACCAATTTCAGATATATTTGACTCAACACTTTGGAACACTGTAAGTGGCTTCGACTTTGAAGACATCACTTATCATCGCGCTAAAGATCAAGGCACTGTGCGTATTGCGATTAATCGCCCTGATTGCCTTAACTCATTTCGCCCAAAAACTGTAGATGAACTCTTTATCGCTTTAGACCACGCAAGACAATGGTCAGATGTTGGCTGTGTGCTTATCACTGGCAATGGACCATCAGCAAAAGGTCAATACTCTTTTTGCGCAGGTGGAGATCAACGTATTCGCGGTAAAGACGGTTATAAATATGAAGGCGCTGAAGAAGGTAAGCCCGATGTCGCCCGCATGGGACGTCTGCATATTTTAGAAGTGCAGCGGTTAATTCGATTTATGCCTAAAGTGGTTATTGCGGTTGTGCCCGGTTGGGCTGTTGGCGGCGGTCATAGTTTACATGTGGTTTGCGATTTAACATTAGCATCTAAAGAGCATGCTATTTTCAAGCAGACCGACCCTGATGTAGGCAGTTTTGACTCAGGTTATGGCAGCGCTTATTTAGCTAAGATGATTGGCCAGAAGCGCGCCCGTGAAATTTTCTTCCTGGGATTTAATTACTCTGCAGAAGAAGCTGTTGATATGGGCATGGTTAACCGTGCTATTCCACATGCTGAGCTAGAAATAGAAGCCTTAGCATGGGCGAAGGAAATTAACGCTAAATCACCTACCGCAATGCGTATGCTTAAATACGGTTTTAACATGGTAGATGATGGCTTAGTTGGCCAACAACTGTTTGCCGGTGAAGCAACTCGTTTAGCTTACGGTACTGAAGAAGCACAAGAAGGGCGCGATGCCTTTTTAGAAAAGCGCGACAAAGACTTTTCTAAATTTCCTTGGCATTATTAATTGTTTGACGATTCAATGAAACTTTAAAAAGTGAATTATAAGCCTGCTTTGTCTCAGCAGGCTTATTGATTTAAAAAATCGATTAACCCAACTAATAAATTTAGCTTTCAATCACAAATGATAATCACTATCATTTAAGCAAATCAATTGGGGGTCTTATTATGAAAAAAACAATGACATTTGCTGTACTGCATTTTTCTGTCGCATTTACGGTTACCTACCTTCTCACTGGCAGTATTGTCATTGGCGGCGCGGTTGCATTAATAGAACCGGCGGTAAATACAGTGGTATTTTATTTTCACGATAAAATTTGGAACCGTATTGAAGCAAAGAAGTTAGCTCAAGAACTCGAGCTAACGGCTATCCATTAATCAGCCTCAATCACTTGGTATGGCAACCTAGCTAGACACTCTAGTAATGGCAATATAACAGTGCGCACCTATGTTTCAGCAAAACACTGCATACAAAGGCGACTTTACGATATTGGTTTGAATATTTGAACTGCTATTGCCTGATCAAATTGGTTTTAGGCTGTTTTAGCCGTTTGTGCACTTATGTGATAACCGTAGAGGAAGTTTAAAAATTATAATCTAGAATCAATTAACACTAATAACTCATTAATAATCTTAACCATGCCCGTTTTTGCTAACTCCGGCTGTCGCATTCTTATCGCATTATAAATAGCAGCATGATCTTGCACATTAGCACCATTAACGCCTTTCATTTGATTGGTATAACGCAAACTTACCTTTAATGCAGTACTGGTAAAACCGGTCATTTGAATAAAAAAGCGATTATTACTAGAGCATAGAATATTTGCATGAAACAAAATATCGGCCTCAAGTGGATCTTCAAGCCCCAACTCGGCATCCTTCATTCGCTGTAACGCTATACCTAAATGCTCTATCTGCTCAGCAGTTGCGCTTTTGGCTGCCAATGCTGCAGCTTCTGGCTCTAATGCTAAACGCATTTGCGTAAACTCTTTTAATAATGATAAAGAGGGTTTACTGCTTAGTATCCAATGTAAGACATCAATATCAAACATATTCCATTGGCTTTCTGGCATCACTCTTATGCCCTGCTTTGGGCGTGAAGTAATCAAGCCTTTAGCCGACAACATCTTTACCGCTTCACGCGTTGAACTGCGGCTAACATCGTACTTAACACACAAATCAGCTTCTGAAGGCAACCCTTCTCCAATAGGATATTCTCCACTGACGATAGCAATACCAAGATCATGAGTGAGTTGATGGGTCAGATTTTGCCTAGGTATGCTTGCCATGCTGGTATGTCTTATTGATGTTTGACGAATACGTCACATCATACTACAAAGATCCTCTGCTTATTACTTGGTATGTGTAAATTCAGTCCAGATAATTTGTTACCTATAAAAATGGCTTAAACAGATGTTTTAGCCATCTTAATTACCTAAAATGCTTACAAGTTACCTATTTGTACGCCATTGCTATTAAAGTTAAATTGATTCACTTTACCGCATTGAGCGACATGATTACTTGAAGGGAATGGTGTGTTGGACTGACTGATATTGCTTTCCCAGCCCTGGCCATTTTTGACGAACGCTTTAACCTCAAAGTATCCATTAACCGTTTTACTGCAATCCATATCCACATCTAACATCCAATAATGTTGTCCCCAGATGTTTAAAGGCTCTTCTCCGAAGCCATTATTAGCAACCGTTTGTTTAGCTCCCCAAGCTACTGGCCATAAATTGGTTGTCCAATCTAATGCAGAACCTGATGATTCAGGGCTTTGAGCAGCCTCAGGGCCATACCAATCTAGATAAACATCATTGGCTTTCCAAGGTGCTGTAGTGGTATTACGCAAGTTGTTATGTCTAATTGGAATAGCACATTCAAAATTGCTGCTGGTACAGGTTTTATTTAAATTACTTGCCGCATAGGCATGATCAATGCCACCACGCACAAACATATCTTGGCCGCTTTGTGTTTGAGCTTGCACAAAAATAACCGTCCGCTTCCAATCAGGATTATTAATAACCTCACCAGTGATGAGCTTAGCACCTTGATGAATGGCAAACGCATCCCAAGCTCCGACGTTAGCATTGATAGAACCATTATTATTAACAACAATCGTTTCGCCGCTGCATGAGCGCTTGTCTTGAGCAACCTTGCCTTTTAGCACATTACAATAAGTCCCTGGCGCCATAGATGTTGCTAATGTTGCGGTTAAATTAGAGTTTTCTTTATTAATAGCCACAAAACCTGAACTACCACGACCGAACGCAATTTTATTGTTGCCGTTGTCCCACCAGTTTGTGGTCGTCCAATTATCAGCGGTGTTATTTCGAAAACTCACCCCACCAGCAATATAGCCCCAACGATGCTCACACTTCCAGTTGTTATCAAAACATTCTAAATTGCCATTGTTATGAACCCTAACGCTAGGCGCGCCAACATCGGTATTGCCATTGAATGCATAACTCGACATCACTTTTGGGTAACCGTAGGGGTAAGCCAACATAAATACATTGGCTAAGTCATATAACCGTCCGTCTTCAAATGTGATCACATTACCAGCGCCGCCGTGACCACGTTGATTGTCATGATTATCAACAAAAACAACCGCGGAACTGCTGGCCATAAAACCCCAGCCTTCACCAAAGTTCTTTAAAGATGCTAAATTGCCATTACGGAATGTATTGCCTAACTGGGTTGAGTATTTAAACTCAGTCACCAAGCCCACACTGGTATATTCACTGGCACTAATGGCTTCGCCACCTTGGTCAATCACTTCTTGGAAAACCAAAGGTGTGCCATTTACCTTTGACATCACACCTTGAATATCTTCAACGGCCATGTGTTTAGAGGCATCAAAGCGAAAGCCTGCGACACCTATATTAGTCAAATCATTCAAAAAACCCGCAATCGAGGTTTGAACATAATTAGCACTGGTATTAAGATCAGTTAAACCAACAAGCTCACAGTTTTGAACCTCCCAACGGTTGTTGTAATCTTTAATCGCACATGTGTTATGAAAGTCCTGCGGGCTATATGCTGGGTAGCTTTTATTACCATAAGCACTGCCTGCGGTGCCTGTACCACTGCCGCTAGCCATATGATTAATCACCGCATCAACATAGATATCTACATTAACCGCCTTACAGCGGCTAACCATATCAATAAACTGACCACGGTTACCGCCACGACTTTGTAGTACATAGCTTACTGGCTGATAACGAGTCCACCACTGGCTACCTTGAATATGTTCGTTCGGTGGGGATACTTGCACCGCTGCATAACCATTTGGCCCCAAAAATTGTTCACATTCTTGAGCAATATCTTGCCAATTCCATTCGAAAAGATGAACAAATGTAGTCGGTTGTGGGTTGGCAAATACTGATGATGACATACACAAAGATAAACCAGTTGCTATGGCTACCTTAGTTAACGCGCGATTAGGATTCATGTTTAAGGCCTTTATTATTAGATTTTTATTGGAGTTAACAATTTGTTAACCCAAATCAGTATCGCCTAATAATCGAACAAATAAACACCTTGGAATATTGAATACGTATGCATAACGACTAAAGTAGCGTCAGCTAATGGCTAAAGTAAGCACACAAAATCATAGTCAGCAGGCTAATTCAAGCGGCAGAATAATAGCAATTTTAAATCATAACAGAGGTTATTTAATCTAATGTTTTCTTAAATCGAGCTGCAGCAACGAACAAGCCGACCACAGTAAAACAAGCAAGCCACAGGGTATCGCGCCATAGGTCGATTAAATCAGCTTCTCGTAATACAACACCTCGAATTAAACGCATAAAGTGAGTTGCCGGAAGCGCTTCTGATATCCATTGTGCCGTTTCTGGCATACCTTCATACGGAAACATAAAACCAGACAATAATATTGAAGGTAATAAGATAAAGATGGTCATTTGCATGGCTTGTAATTGATTTTTAGCCAAGGTAGAAATCATTAACCCCAATGATAAACTGGCTGAAATAAACAATAGGGTGCCGAATAATATCTGTGCAACTGACCCATTGATAGGCACATCAAATATCCAATGGCCTAACCCCAAAATGATGAACACCTGAATTAAGCCAACAAAAATATATGGAACAATTTTGGCTATCATCAACTCTATTGGGCTAATAGGGGTAGTGATAAGCAACTCTAAGTTGCCTCGCTCCCGTTCACGTACTATGGCGGTACTGGTGAATAGAATCATCGTCATGGTCAATATAATCCCTAACAAACCCGGCACAATATTCACCGCAGAGCGTCGGCTCGGATTATAAAATAATACCACTTCAAAGGTTTTAACGGTCTTAGGGCGAATGTCGAAATCAAAATCGGTTAACGGCATAGACTTTAGCGCTAAAATAGCTGAACTGATCATAGTGTCTGAGCCATCAACTATCCATTGGCCTAACACTCTATTTTGCACCATTCGCTGAGTTAAATCCTGCGGCAGTATTAGCGCTGCACGCACAACTCCCTGTTTAATGGCTTGCTCAGCCTCTTCTGCGGTAGCAAAATGCCTAACAACGTTCACCACTTGAGTAACTTTAACAGACTCAGTTATCACCCGCCCCGCAGTACTCTGGCTTTGGTCGACAACTGCTATCGGTATTTGGCGAATGTCGGTATTAATGGCATAACCAAACAACAATAGCTGAATAAGCGGGATCATCACTACCATGCCAAAGGTAATCCGGTCCCTTGATAATTGACGGATCTCTTTCACCATTACCGCTTTTATTCGATAGAAAGACATCATTGGCGCCCCTCACCGGTGACACACACAAACACATCTTCTAAACTAGGACGTGCAAGATTCATTTCAGCTTGGGCAAGTTCAGGAAAGGTTGTTTTCAGCCATTGAATAGGATCGGTGATGTCTTGATAAATCAACACCCTTAAGCGTACTCCTAGCTGCGCCGCTGATCGAACAGCTTTCGTTGCCAGTAGCTTTTTTTTCAAGGCACGTAACTGCGGACTGTTAACCTCCACAATATTAACGCCCATATCACGCATTAAAGCATCAGGTTCTCCGTCTGCACGAATAATACCAGATTCCATTACCGCCAAACGATGGCAACGTTCAGCTTCATCCATGTAATGGGTGGTGACTAAAATAGTGGTGCCTTGTGCTGATAACTCAAACAACTGCTCCCAAAACTCTCTTCTATTTTGCGGGTCAACCGCGGAAGTAGGTTCATCCAAAAAAAGTAACTCTGGGTTATGCATAGTGGCACACGCTAAAGATAAACGCTGACGCTGACCACCACTCATACCCGCAACCCTTTGTTGACGAATAGAATCTAACCCATAAGTCATTAATTGCTCATTAATGCGCAGGCTTAATGCCTTACTGCCCATACCAAATATTTGCCCCATAAACTGCATGTTTTCTTGCACACTTAAATCATCATACAGGGAGAATTTTTGGGTCATGTAGCCAATTTTTAAGCGTAATGATTCTGCTTGCTTGGGCATGGATAAGCCCAATACGGTGATGTCACCCGATGTAGGGCTTAGCAAACCCGTTAGCACTCTTATCATGGTGGATTTACCGCAACCATTTGGGCCTAAAAAGCCATAAATACAACCTTTAGGGACACGTAAGGTGACGTTTTCGATAGCAGTGAAATCACCAAACTTTTTCACCACGTTGACTGCTTCAATAACGAATTCAGTCATGACTAATCTCCCGTTGAATCATTAATAATCAAGTCAACCTGGGCGGGGATACCCGAAGGAAATGTTGCCGCAGAGTCTTCTAAATCAATTTCGGCAAGGTACATTAATCGAGCGCGTTCATTCTCAGTCAAAGCGTAATAAGGGGTAAATGAGGCCTCATGGGACACCCAACGCACAGTGCCCACTAATGCTTGTTCAACACCATCGACATGCACAGTCACTTTTAAGCCAGGAATAAAATGAATACGGTGCGGTGCAGGGACATATACCCTAGCGTAGGGCACGCTATTAGCCAACATCACTGCCACAACACTGTTTAGCGCCACTCGCTCACCTAAGTTATATGGCAAGTTATCTAATATGCCACCGCGGGTGGCCACTATGGTTAACTCATCTAACTTCTGGGTTTGTAAAACAACTTCTGCTTGGCTAGCCGCTAATTCAGCTTTGGCTTGTTCTATGTCTTCGATACGCGATCCCGCGGTAAGCTTGCTAAACTCTTCCTTGGTCGCATTTAATGACGCCAGTGCTTTATCTCGACTGGCTAAAGCGCTGTCTAAATCAGATTGACTCACTAATTTACGGGCGACTAACTCTACCTGACGACGATAATTTTTCTGTGCCTCAACAAACTGTGCATCAGCTTGAGCCACTTTAGCTTGTGCTGAGGCGATATCTTCAACCCGCTCGCCATTAGTCAGCTTTAGCAAAAAAGCAGTCGCTTTGGCCTTTTTGGCTATCGCATTAGCCAAGATAGCTTGCTGATTTTGAGTATCTAAGCGCACCAGCACTTGTCCTGACTCGACGAAGCTGCCTTCAATAACGGGCAATTCACGAATAATCTCATTCGAGGTGGCGGTAAATGTCACTCGATCACGCTCTAGCGTGCCAATAGCTTGTGGTACTGAGGTAGGAGAACAAGCTAGCTGCATGAATATAAAAAACATGCCTAGTATTATCAAACGCATTTATTTTCCTTAACTAAAATCACATACCCATTAGCAACTCATGGGTCGCTTAGAATATAAACCCTTGTAAAAAAATCTTAACCATCAATACATTATTGCACTTTGAGTTACACCAGGATCCCAAAAAAGGTTTATGGAATCTATTGATTTTGAATGAGTGACGAAAGTATTTGAACGGTTGCTCAAACAAACTTGAACGATCGTTCAAAAGATGTTTATATTATATCATACTAAGCAAACAATGAAGTGATTAACCTATCACTTATTAGATAAACGACCTTTTTGGAGTGTCATATGAGCAAATTTACTATCCATAATTTAGAAACCGTTCCTGCAGAAAGCAAAGCCTTATTAGAACAATCTAAAAAAGCCTACGGTATGATCCCTAATCTTCATGGTGTGTTAGCCGAGTCTCCTGGCATTTTTGAAGCCTATCAAACATTACACACGCTATTTACTGAATCTTCATTTAATGCTGATGAATTAACCGTAGTATGGCAGACAATAAATGTTGAGCATGGCTGTACGTACTGTGTCCCTGCCCACACGGGTATAGCAGAAATGATGGAAGTCGATTCCGCATTGTCTGATGCATTAAGAAACCGTGAAGCCATGCCAAATGCCAAATTACAAGCACTTCACGACACCACATTACTTGTAGTACGTAACCGCGGAATATTGTCAGATACTGAAATGGAAGCATTCTTTGCCGCAGGTTATGGTCAACGTCAATTACTTGAAATCATATTAGGTTTATCGCAAAAAGTGATCAGCAATTATGTTAATCATCTTGCTCATACTCCTGTTGATGCGCCTTTTAAAAAATTCGCTTGGCAAAACAATAAGTAACTTAAACGAGCAAACTTATTCTGACACACCACTTATTAACCTCTTTAAAATAGGATGGATTTAAGTAAACAGAAGAGAGTGGGTCAATGACTTGCTCTCTTTTTCATTTATTGGAATGATATAACGTCGCATTAAAGCAGGTGAAACATGGCAGATAAAATTAAAATCGACATCATCTCTGATGTTGTTTGTCCGTGGTGTATCGTTGGATACGAAGGATTAAAACAAGCCATCAACGAACTTGGTATTGAAGACAAAGTTGATATTGAATGGCAACCATTCGAACTTAACCCAGATATGCCTACAGAAGGTGAAGAATTGCGCGCGCATGTTGCCCGCAAATATGGCTCTAGTCGAGCAGCCAGTGATCGTGCTCGAATCAACATTGCAGCCCGTGGGGCGGAATTTGGATTTAAATTCAACTATGCTGATGACATGAAGATGGTCAACACGTTTGATGCCCACATCTTGTTAAATTATGCCAAAGGTTTTGGCAAACAAACCGAGCTTAAAATACGTTTATTTAACGCCTTTTTTAGCGAACATAAAGATGTGTCAGACAGAGCTGTTCTTGCCAATGAACTGATCGCTGTAGGTTTGAATCCAAAAGAAGCATTACCGCTATTAGATAATGCAGAAGCTAGAGCACATATCACAGCAGACAAAAACCGATGGTTATCTGCAGGCATAAACTCTGTGCCAACAGTGGTATTTAATCGTACTAGTGCATTAAATGGTGCTCATCCTGTTGAGTCCTATAAGCAAGTGCTTAGCGAACTACTGGCCGAACAAAAAACATAAATTAAAAGTAACGACTTTAAAAGCCAAAATCCTTATCGGTTTTGGCTGTTTAATATTAAAGAGATAAGGATTACATTGATTGGTGTTTGTGTTGGTATTAGAGCACAGTAAATAGCTTATTTTTTAATGGCTAACGGTGGATTGCTGAATATAGCTTCAATAAAATCACCAATGGTATTGTCGTCACGATTTGCGTGGGCATATGTGCGAATACCAATAATTTGCACCTGTAAAAAACGTGCTAACGCTTGTGGCGTTTGTGCTGTATCTAGCTCACCATTTTGTTGTGCTTGAGTCAATAAACTTGCAAACTCAGCTTCAACCATTACCAAAGACTCTTTTGCTTCTGCTAATAAGTCAGCATTATCTTCCGTTAATTCAGCGACTGTTTTAACCAACATACACATGCCACTTGGCGCATTACCTTGGCTTAATACTGCACGTTCAACAAACAATTTTAACGCCGCTAATGGAGAATGGGTATCAGCAATACAAATATGAAGTTGAGCAACCCCACTTTTGACATAATGCTGTAATGCCGCTTTAAACAATCCCTCTTTACTGCCAAAACTAGCGTAAATACTGCCTGGGCGCATATCAACAACTTCTTGAAGATTACGCATAGAAGTAGCATGAAAGCCTTTTTCCCAATATAAATTGGCCGCTTTTTCAATAATATCTTCGCGATTAAATTTAGCAGGTTTACTCATTAGTTTATCTCTAGAAAAGCAAGGTAACGTTTTGAACGACCGCTCAATTATAGTCATGACACTTATTTTAGTCCAGTCGTTTAACGGTTATCACTTATCACAACGGCTTTCATTAACTCCAATCCATTATTTCTCTGTATTGGGTTTATGACAAGGTAATCATATAAATGTTGCTCGACGATAATGTCGTTAACGACCTTACATCGGTATGACCATCATATAGAAATACATTAGCCTTTAGCCCAAACCACACAATAGTCTATCAAATAAAAATGAGTCCTACAGAAACGTTAGCTTATGAACGCTGCAAACCTCCTTGCTAAATAAACAAGGAGGTTTGTTTATATTGGAATAACGCTAAAATCGTGGCTTATTTAACTTGGCGAGTACAGCATACTTTACCAATGATCTTTCTTATCAAGGTAAGTAATAAGCTTTGAGTTTAAATAAGCAAGCAAAAATGCTAGCGGTGTGGTTATTGCTAATGGGCTAAACATAAACCATGACATAAAACCAATTAGTAGCAACCCGTATTCCATATAAACCATATGAGTACGTCTGTTTATATCTAGAAGAAAAAACCTCACTATCCAGGGCTCTGACTTCCAACTTGCTGAGTTTTTATCTATCACTGTAATTTCCTCTGTTAGTTTTGAAATATCAACTTCAAAAACAGCGGCAAGTGACTTGAGCGTTTCGATACTGGCATTGTTACCAGCCTCAACACGTTGAATCGTTCTCAGGCTTAACCCTGAAATGGTGGCTAATTGCTCTTGCGACCAATTATTTTTATCTCTCAGTTTTCGAACAATCATCCTAAGTCCTTTTCGCACTGTTTCGAGAAAACTATGCCTTGAAATTACCGTCGTCGGTGACGCCATCTTACCGACACGATAGTGACAGCTATATAATTCAATGGTTTAGATTAGCTTAATATTAACTCGTTTTTTAAACAATAGATGTCACTTCATCGCGAGTACTTAATCGTATTGATGAATAGGAGTAAACCTTATCTGTAAAACCACGTTTTGCATCAATTATCCGCACTGCTTTTTTAGTTTGGTTAACATCATAATCCATCACCTGAATTGTTAATGAACTAAATCCTCGCAGGTAGTTGATTTTATAGCCAATAGTTCTATTGCTTCATTTTTTCGAAACAACAAGTTACTAGGATAATATAAGTACCTGTAGAGTTGATCTCACAATCGCCATAAACGCATGTTAGCTTTTAACTTAAAGCTATCTTAGGCGCCATTAAACCCGGCAGTTAATTACCAATAGGAGTTGGCACAAAGCAGACGTTTCTACATCATCAAATGTCCAAAATCAGATAAAAAGTAATTTAAATATTGCTTTGGGCTGCAGCCACCATATCTTGTAAATAGTCTATTACTGACGGATCACCTTCCCCTTTTTGCTTAACCATTTTAATAGCGGTTTCAAAATTAGTTTTTGCTAGCGTAAATTGCTTAGTTCTTAAGTAACCACTACCTAAGCTAGTGTATGCAAAAGATGAATGAGGATAAGTCTCAACAAAAAGCTTTAAAGTTTCAATTGCTTGGCTATCCTTCTTATTTTGAAACTGTGCATCAGCTAAATCAGAAAATACAACTTCAGGAATTAACATCTGATATTTGTATCGTTTTGATAAAGTTGAATAATAATTTTTAACATCACCGATTGAACCATAAGTCGCAAGTTCATCGCTTACGTTAAAATTAAGATCTTCATATAAGTGCTGTAGCCCCTGGTAAATACTCGGGTAAACGGTTGACTCATGAGTATCACTTTCAAAGTGTTTAAAATTCCAATGTAGAGAGAGCGGTGCAACGGCTTCAAGTTGTGAAGCTATTCTTAACGCATTTGAGTACATTCCCCCACCTTCACCCGCTACGCTCAAGAATAAATTGCCGCTAAAATCTTTATTATCCGCCTTAAATTTAATTAAGTTTTGGTCTATTTCATCGTTTCCCCACCATGCTGCAGAGCTAATTAATAAATAATTTGTAAAGGTTGTTGGAGCGTTAACTAAGGTGTGTAGCCCATAAACCCCTGCATTTGAGTAACCTATCATCGTACGGTTAGGCAGTACTGGGTAATTTTTTCTACGTATGGGAAAAGCTCCGACACTAAAAATTGGGTAAAATTATCTGTGCCGCCAAATTGAGGAAACTTTTTGCTAATCCAACTTTGATGTTTGTTCTTTGGTTCGCCGTTAATGGGCGGTAAATAATCTCTCACTCTTATCGTTGTTTCAACGCCAATAACAATAGATGGTGGAATTTTTCGTGCCGTCATAAGTGCATCAACAACACCTATAGTCGATATGAATAGATGCTCAGCATCAAAAAGGTAAATAACTTGATACTGTTGGCTTTTATCAAAATGTGGGGGTGTGTAAATTAATATATTTCTATTTTCTTTTAATAGGTTAGAGGAAATAACCACCTTAGATGCCACACTATAATCTTCTTTTGATACGACATCTGTCGCGAAAGCTAATTTGTGAAAAAGTAATACAATGACCAAGCTGATGAAAGGTCTCATGTTCTATCCTTAGTTTAATATCCCTGAATATCAGTACATTACCATCACGAAAATTAAACGGCTACTTAATAACCATTTTATAACAGTTCAGTTTGAAAATAACATTGGATATTTGAGTCGTTAAAAGGAGTGCGAGTGCCTACAATCTCAAATATTGATTGCTGAGATACTTAAGGAAAGTGCTAGTAATAAACAAGAAAAAGCAAACAACACATACTGCGCAGCGACTTTTACGTACTACAAAATTGAAGAGTATCTTATTGCTTACGGTTTTTAACTAAGCGTTACCAGAGTCTATTTTGTAATGATCAAAAAAGGGGCTCGCTGAGCCCCTTTTCACTTTCCATCCTTGATTGTCATATCCAACCTAGCTTGGATGTAGCAATATCTGTGGGAGGACAATAAAGTTTAGAACTTTATTGTCTATCATCTCTTATTCTCTCGCTATACCAATAGAGAAAAGAAACAATAAAGTTTGAAACTATTGTAAAACCAAGCTTTGCAATCAACAAAATAGTGACAATAAAGATTGAAACTTATTAAAACGCACTTCAGTCTAATGCGCGTAAGGGCTCTGCCCTTGCCCTGGATACTTCTCGAAAATGTGCATATAGACTTCGCTACAGGTCTTAGGCCACAAGTCATCGTCATAAGACTCAGGTAAGTTATCTAAAACTTCCTCAATCATATTTTTAACTCTGGCTTTAGTTCGTTGTTTTTTACGCCAATCAATAACCAACATTTCTTGCATCTTTTCCGTTAGCACTTTGGCGACTTCTTTAACTTGATTTCGTTCTTTATCTGTTAACGGTGCAGCTTGAACCATCAAGTCGTACACTGCCAATTCTTCTTCCGTTAAGCCTTCACGCACCGTACGCTTGTCTTCATGTGCTAATTCAGTGATGAACTCTTTCAAGCGGTTGAAGAATTCTTCAGCGGTATACGCACCTAAATTATATGCTTCAATCAGATCTTGGAACTTCTGTTGTAAGTCTTGGCGCGTTTTGTTTTTTAGCATCATTGGCTGCAATTTACGCTCAATGAGGTTTTTAAGTTTTTCCGCATCCGATTGCTTTGGCTTTTCAACCTTAGCGACCATTGTCGCTAACGCATCAAAGTCGATATTGGCAATGTTGACAGGCTCAGGTAAGTTGCTCTGTATTTTAATGGTTGATATCGACTCATCCAACAGATCATTAACTTGGTTGCGAACAACATCCAACACATCTTCATCATCAACTGATAAGCCGGACTTCAAGCGCATTTGAGAATAGATGATATTAATCGCTATTCGGTAAGGCACATACTGGTTCGCACCATCATCAGGTGTTCTGGTCAACTCCAACCGGACACTTTTCTAAAAGAAATTTCAAAATCTATCGGTGACTGATCAGCATTTGCCGAGTGCAGTCGCTCTAGATTGTAATATTTCATATATTTAGCTACATCATCACACATATGGTGACGAGTTGGCTGTGGTATTTTTAATAGCCAATCATGCTTTAAACTACCAAAGAAACGCTCCACAACTGCATTGTCCCAACACGCACCGACATCACCCATACTCGCTCGACAGTTCAATTGTTTTAATAAACGTCGATACCCTTTACTCGTATACTGCGAACCTCTATCGCTATGAAATACTAAGCCTTTAGGTGGTTTTCGCAAGTTGTAAGCCTTCAAAAATGCTTTCTCCACTAAGCTTCTCGTCATACGCTTAGAGATATGCCAGCCGACGATTCTGCGAGAATACAAATCCATTACAACGGCAAGATATAGCCAACCTTCACCTGTTTTAAGATAGCTCACATCACCTGCCCATACTTGGTTTGGCCCAACAGGATTAAAATTCATATTAAGCAAATTATCAGCCACGCTATCACTGTGTTTACGCTTTGTGGTGACTTTATAAGCCAGACGTTGCGTTACCACCAGTTTCAATCGCGCCATTAACTTAATAGTGCGATAACGTGTAATGCTAACCCCTTCTTTGCGTAATGCTTTAGCTAACTCTCTGCTACCTAGGCTGTTTCTACTGGCCTTGAATAATGCTTTAGCTCGACGAAATAATTCTAGAGTGTCAGCAGTGATAAGCTCACCAGGCCTTTTAAGCCAAACGTAATACGCTGACGAACTGACTTGCATCACTTTACACGCCATCGAAATAGGAAATTTCGACTCAAGATTATTGATAAATGAATACCTTACTTCATTTCTTTCGCAAAGAAGGCGCTGGCCTTTTTTAGTATTTCGCGCTCCATCAATAAGCGTTTATTCTCTTTACGCAATAACATGAGCTCAGTGCGTTCATCTACAGATAATGCATCGCCTTGAGTTAGCTTTTTTTGTTTAGCCACCCAGTTATAAAGAATTTTATCTGTAATACCTAAAGACGCTGCTGCTTGGACTATCGTGTAATTTTGTTCAAGAACCAAAGCGACAGCTTCTTGTTTAAAATCATCTGGATATTGTTTATTTATTCGTTTAGTCATATTCACCTCAATAATGGCATTATTATATTCCTTTATTGAAGTGTCCGGCTAATTCAACCACAACAAGTTTTACTATTCTTTTTAGCCTTCTTCAGTTTCTTTTCGAGAAGGTCATCAAAATCCCTTTCAACAGGTGCATACTGGTACTTAGCCTCAGCCAAAACTTGCTTTTGGGCCGCTTGACGCTCCCAAACTTGATACCAAGTAAGATCTCTGAATTCACGACTTCTTGTGGAAATATCACAAACCCAAAAAGTATTTTTTCCCTCTTCGGGAAACAGATAAATATGATTAACAGATCCAAGTTCATAGGCAGCATATAGACCTTTAGGCCTAGAAACTTTGGACGAGCGGTGCATCCAGCCTGTTTGAAGAACCTCTTTGCCTGAATAAATGACCCCCCATAGCTTTACGCCTAATTCAGAAACGGAGACCCTTTCGCGAGGTAACAACAAAATTTTTGCAAGGTCAGTATCTATGCTTCTTAAACGTCCGGTGCGGTGTTGAAGCCCCCATCGCCACAGCTCAATTGGGATAGAAGGAAGGCTTTCTGGCATATCTGGGGCACGATCATATTTCTCTAAAGGTTTATTCAGATTATGAGCAAGAATGGAATAGAGCATAATTTCAACAAAATCGGAGATTGTTACCGCAGCTTCTACTCTATAATCTTTTTCACCATGCTTTTTAACCTTATTGCCGGATACGACACCAGGCATATAAGGTTTAAATTTGGCCTGAAAAGCCCCAAATGACCGTTCAACAATACCTTTGGCATCTCCCCTTCGAGGAGGTGCACTTTCAAGTCGAACTCCAATAGCATCAACTAAGTAGTTAGCTTGATGGCTCATTAATTCCCCACGATCAGCCAGTAACACATCCGGAATACCAACACATGGCCACTGTTCTTCTGAAATATCGATGCCATACCTTGCACACGCTTCAACTTTACTAATAAAGCTGGATATCAAAGCTTTCATTGCAACGGGATAAGACGCATTGTCGAAACCAATATAAAAACCAGCAACCATGCGACTAAATACATCGATAACCATGTAGATCGTTGGCCTACCAATAACTTTGTCCGAGTCGTTATCATCCACCAAGTATATATCTGCAATGGTGGCATCAATTTCGTATCGACTACCTGGGCCTAAAGCCTGCTCGGTTGCAGTTCCATGAAGCGGCCTAACATCTTTGTTGTAATTGCCTTGAGGCGTCTGAACACAGAGCAGAGTAACCTTGTTATACTCTGTCTTGTAAAAGTATTGAAACTGTCGAAATGTTGGTATTTGATGCTCTTCGGCATCAGGATGTTTTACTTTGTACGCTTTGCCAAACTTGTTGTATGCGTAGCGAATTGAATAGCCCTTATCGTTCATCAAATACTTATCGCAAATGATTCGAAATTGTTTTCTAATATTTTCTGTTACAGGCTGTCCGCTGCCGATACCGTAAATCCTTGGTCTGCCAGCTTTGCTGGTTGAAAAGTTTCTTCTTTTTCCAGCTGCGCCAGAGTTTTTGTAATCAGGCAAAAGTGCATTTTTTATCTGCCCACGTTGCCAATAGCGCCTAACTAAACGGTAGATCGTTGATTTGCCTTTATCAGAGCTGGCAATAGCATGGTTAAGTCTTCTGGCTCGAATTCTCTTATCGAACGCCTCTTCGCCTTCCACTATAGGCTTGATCAGTTCATAATTACTTTGGCTTTCCTGATAAACACTAGACTCTTTAGCCCAAGATTCACCTTGTAGATAAGCATAGGGATCAGGGATTCTTTCTACACGCCCTTCATCAACCCAATGGTTGCATTCATCAAAGTAAATTTTTTCAGGTAAGCCTTTGTTCTCGTCAAGAGCAATCCAATAGAAGTAACTCGTTTCCGTGAGAAGTATGCGGTAAGGTTTACCATCAAATGAGAGTGTTTCATTAACTTGCCACATAAACATATCCTTCATTTAACGCCACACCTCTAAACGCAAGATCTTCTGCCCTCAAACTATGAAAAGGATAACGAATATCAAACGTAATCAACCTCGCGGCACACATCAGTCGGAGGTCAAACAAGGAGTCACCTAAACCCTGTCCGTATGCCTTGTCATATTCCTTACAAATATCAATCACTTTTCTATTAGGATGGTGAATAAAATAAGTTTTCATGTTTTCATACAATAGCATCAACTCATCAGTGACAAGCTCGTCAAAATAAC
Organism: Shewanella glacialimarina; assembly: GCF_020511155.1. Lineage (NCBI taxonomy): Bacteria > Pseudomonadati > Pseudomonadota > Gammaproteobacteria > Alteromonadales > Shewanellaceae > Shewanella > Shewanella glacialimarina. The sequence continues at coordinate 4,427,099 of NZ_CP041216.1, forward strand.
CTTTAACACCATAAAGCCAGTCAATATTAGTTACGACTACTTTATCTATCTCTTTTTCTGTTACGAGAAACCATGGAATTTTTTTGAGCTGCCAGTACCGGCGCTCAATTTCCAATTTTTCTACCGTTCTCGGATCTTTTAAAGCGTTTGAGTATTTTGCTTGAATAGCGAATTTAGGCTGAGTTTTGGAAGTCGAATTGACCAGAAAATCAGATGACATGACTAGATTGGAACCGCCTTGAGAGGGATGCCAAAGTTGGCCTTCTTTAGAAATATTTAAAGTATCATCCCGGTTAAGTGGGAACTGCTCACGAATATCAGTTACGGCGGAGTTATGATCGAGTAAAAGAAAGACTGCGAATTCAAGATCTGATAAGACATGATGAATCCGGCCAGTAAGATGAGAAAAGACCCTTTGGGAGCGACCTTCCGATGGCACCTCATTAACATACAACCACGGCTTGTAGTTAGAAAGCCTACCAGCACCGCGACCCTCTTTAATCCGCTTGATGATTTGCGTTTCAGTTAAAACGTACTTTGATTTAGCCATAACAAAAATCCGGTCAACTTTTATTCAGTTTAACCGGATTTAAAAAGTTTTCAACTTTAATGTCTCAGTTTCAAACCTTATTGTTTAGTATCAATCTTTATTGTCCACCGACATATCAACCACCAGCAATAATGTTACTTATTCTACTGTAACCGATTTTGCCAAGTTACGTGGTTGATCCACGTCAGTACCTTTAATTAATGCCACGTGATATGACAATAACTGTAGTGGGATAGTGTAGATAAGTGGCGCCATAAACTCATCACAATGAGGCACTGGAATCACCTTCATGGTGTCGTCTGATTCAAACTCAGCGTCTTTGTCAGCAAACACATACATTAAACCTCCACGGGCACGTACTTCTTCCACATTTGATTTAAGCTTTTCAAGCAGTTCGTTGTTTGGCGCAACCACGATAACCGGCATATCAGCATCAATAAGTGCTAATGGACCGTGTTTTAATTCGCCTGAGGCATAAGCTTCTGCATGAATGTAAGATATTTCTTTTAGTTTTAACGCGCCTTCCATTGCGATTGGGTACTGATCGCCACGACCTAAAAATAATGCATGGTGCTTGTCGGCAAAATCTTCTGCAAGCTGAGCAATGGCATCGTCCAACCCTAATGCTTGCTCTACTTTAGCTGGCATTGACAGCAGGCTTTGGGTGATGTTAGCTTGCATCTCATCTGACATACCGTTGTAACGACCAATCACAGCGGTAAGCATTAATAAACCGGCTAATTGCACAGTAAATGCTTTGGTTGAGGCTACGCCAATTTCAGCACCGGCTTTCATCATGTAAGCCATGTCAGATTCACGTACTAACGATGAACCACCTGAGTTACATATAGTTAAGGTTGCTTTGTAGCCCATTTCTTTAGCGAGGCGCATTGCTGCTAACGTGTCGGCGGTTTCACCCGATTGTGAAATAGTCACTAATAAGCTGTTTGGAAATAAATGTGATTTGCGGTAACGAAACTCTGAAGCAATTTCAACATTACATGATACACCGGCCCAATCTTCTAACCAGTAACGCGCGGCCATACCTGCATGGTAACTAGTACCACAGGCGATAATTTGTACGTGTTTAATGTCTTTTAAGAACTCCGCGGCGTTGTCACCAAAGGCACTGTCTAGTACTTGTTTGTTGGCGATGCGACCTTCTATAGTGCGTGCTAAAGCCATTGGTTGCTCGTAAATTTCTTTTAGCATGTAGTGACGGTATTCACCTTTATCACCAGCATCATGGGTCACTTCTGACTCTTTGACTTCACGCTTAACGGCATCGCCATTTAAATCATAAATATTCACTTCACGACGCGTGACCTCTGCAACATCACCTTCTTCTAAGAAAGCAAAATTACGCGTTACCGGCAGTAGTGCAAGCTGGTCTGATGCGACAAAGTTTTCACCTATGCCATAACCGATAACAAGTGGACTGCCACTACGAGCCACAACCATGCGTTCGCTGTCGCGACGGTCAATAACCACTGTGCCGTATGCACCTTCTAGCTGCTTAACGGTTGCTTGTACCGCTGATAATAACGTATTAGCCGTTTTAAGTTCATGGTGCACTAAATGGCAGATAACCTCTGTGTCTGTGTCTGATGAAAACACATATCCTAGCTCTTTCAGTTTTACACGTAGCTTGTTGTGGTTTTCAATAATACCGTTGTGTACAACAGCAATATCACCTTCAGATAAATGTGGGTGGGCATTACGCTCACTGGGTTCACCGTGGGTTGCCCAGCGAGTGTGTGCAATGCCGGTGCCACCCGCTAATGGGGATTCATCTAATGCTGATGATAGCTCTTGTACTTTACCTAAGCGACGGGTGCGGCTTAACTCGTCATTATGGATAACCGCAACACCTGCACTGTCATAACCGCGATATTCTAAACGGCGTAGACCTTCAACTAAAATTTCTGCTACATCTCTTTGCGCTACTGCGCCAACGATTCCACACATGATTATTTACCTATTGAGTAATTTTAAAATTAATTTGATTCAACATAGGACGCAAGTAACACTTTTACGCCCTGGTCTGTAATGGTTTGTAATGCCTCGGCTGAGATATGGTCATCGGTGACCAATACATTGATCTCGCTCCAAGGCAGTTCTAAATTCGGAATTCGGCGACCTATTTTTGATGATTCAAGCAAGACGATAACTTCACGAGACATTTCGGCCATCACTTTACTCAGCCCGGTTAGCTCATTAAACGTGGTGGTACCACGGTCTAAATCTAAGCCGTCGGCACCGATAAATAGTTGGTCGAAGTTATATGAGCGTAAAACCTGTTCAGCTACCTGGCCCTGAAAAGACTCAGAATGCGGGTCCCAGGTACCACCGGTCATCAATAATGTCGGTTCGTTTTCAAGTTCATGAATCGCATTGGCTAGCTGTAATGAGTTAGTCATCACCACTAAACCACGCAAGTTATTTAGCTGCTGCACAATACCTGTGGTAGTGCTACCACTATCAATAATAATTCGGTTGTGATCTTTAATCAGCGCGGCGGCGGTTTTAGCTATGGCCAGTTTATTGGGTGCTATTTGGGCACTAAACTGCTGAGTGACTTCGTCGGGCACTGCAATAGCGCCACCATAACGGCGTAGTAATAAGCCTGTTTTTTCTAAAGTAGCTAAATCCTTGCGAATGGTGACTTCCGATGTTTCAAAACGTAAAGACAACTCTTCAACACTGACTTCTCCTTGCTGATTAAGCAGGTTGATAATGCTGTGTCGACGTTGTTGGGTATTACGCTTATTCATAATGGGGTTTTCTTTCACTTAAGTTACGAAACGAAAGATATTTTAGCAGCAAATGAAACTTTATCTAGACTTGTTGAAAGATAAATAACAAAAAAGCAGCGATAATCGCTGCTTTTTTACGCTTTGGGCGTTAACTAATATTAAAACTTAGCTTCTACCGCTAGGTTAAAGTTACGACCTTGACCTATGGTAACCATATTATATTGGCCACCTTCGATGTAATCGGTATCGAACAGGTTTTTTATGTTCGCACGAAAGCTAACATCTTTGCCCATCATATCTAGAGTGTATGCTGCACCTAAATCAAAACGGATATAATCATCTTTAGTGATAGTGTTATTAACATCAGCAGAACGCTCACCGACATAGATTGCGCCAAAATTCATGGCAAAGCTCTCGGTCATTTCATAACGAGTCCAAATGTTGGCAGACCATTCAGGTGCATCGATAGGCGTATTACCTTCACGATTATCGCCAGTATGATACTTAGCATCTAAAAACATCATAGAGGAGGTCATAAACCAACTTTCACTTAATTGGCCTTGGGCACCCATTTCAAAACCACGATGTTTTTGCTCGCCACCTTGAGTGGTAATGTCAGTAAACTTACCCGTTGGTGTAGGTAATGTCTCGGTAATGGTGATGTTTTCTAATGTTATATCAAAAACAGCTGCAGTTAATAGCAAGCTATCATCAAATAACTCCCACTTAGTGCCCACTTCATATTGGATTCCATATTCAGGCTTTAAATCTAACCCATTGTTAACGTCAGATTCATTATTTACCGCGCCCTGTGGGCTGAAGCTTTTTGAATAGTTAACATAGATACTGCCATTATCTGCAGGAGCGTAAATTGCACCAAACTTAGGTGATATAGCATAGCTATTTTCACCTAGACCGTCTTTCTTTTGCTCGTCATAACGCACGCCTGCAAGTAATTTCCATTGCTCATTCAAGGTCATTAAGTCTTGTAGATAAAAGCCGTAGTATTTGTAAGTGCTCGCCGCTCGCGCTGTAACATTGTTATAGTCATAATCAGGCACAGCAACTGGCTGGCCAGGAATAACATTAACTAATTTTTTACCGCCATCACGGCGTTGTTGATAAAAGTAATCCAGGTAGTTAGCACCAATCAGCAACTGATGTTGTATACCTGCTAGATCAAATTCGCCAGTAAAGTCAGCATAAGCGGTTTTATGTTGCCAATCATCGTAGCGGTCAAATGGTTTGATGTTGTAACCATTAGCAGTAAATGGGTCTTCAACATACTGTGGAGCAGAATCAAAACGTTGACGATTAAACTGCTGCTCGTTATATCCCGTCTTCAATTTCCATGTGTCGTTGATATGCCAAGTTAAGTCTGCACCTAGATTTGATACCGTGTTGTCGGTAAATGCCCAAGGGGCATCCCATATAGTTTCGTTGATACCAATAACATTACCTTGCTTGTCTAACCAGCCACCAGCATCTATACCCGCCTTATCTTGAGTATGGTCATACTTAAGTGACAACATAAGATCGTCGCTGAGGTCAAATTCGGTATTAATATAGCCTAACCAGCGATCGCGCTCCTGAGCTTCATCACTGGTAGAATACTCACGCCAATACTCAGTATCTTGCTTCACTAATACTGCGCGGTAGCGCATAGTCTGCGCTTCATTAAAACTGCCACCTGCATCTAATTGAAAACGAGTTGAACCGTTTTCATCGGTATCAAAACCTAGATCTAGCATGCTGTCGTAAGTTGGCTTTTTTGTCACCATGTTAACCAAGCCACCAGGGCCTGACTGACCATATAACATGCTTGAAGGGCCTTTTAATACTTCTACCTGCTGTAGCGTTTCAATAGGCTGCACATAGTGCGACCATTGCTGGTGGCCATTAATAAGGTAACCGTTACCTGAATCTAATTCAAAGCCACGGATACTAAACACTTGGCGATTCCATCGAGTTGTTCCTGCTGTAACACTTGAGTCATTTACTAAAACTTCAGCTAAGTTAGTAGCAAGCTGTTCATCGGTAACAAAATCGGGGATAACATTAACAGATTGTGGGGTGTCCATTAAGTCAATATTGCCACGCATAGCGCCTGATGCTGAAACCACTTTGTAGTCGTTAAATGTCCGTCCAGTGACTTCCATACGTTCAATGTTTTTATGCGATGCGGCAGCTTGATCTGGAGAAACTTGCACTGAAGAAACGGATGTGGCTTGTTCTGCTTGAGCATCAAAGTGCACTGAATATGACAACAATCCCGTTGTAACGGCTATTGCTACTGCTGATAGTTTAGTTAACATTCATACCTCTATTTAGATGTTATACCGATTTAATGCAGGCATACTAAATGAGAATGATTATTATTAGCTAAAATTTACAGAATATTTACTTTGTTTGTTGGAACTTACAAAAAAGCGATAAGTGCATCACACTTATCGCCAATAAAAGTTGTAGATTTAGAGTATTACTTCGACAATTTTACCGGGCGTTGCCATCCAGCAATATGACGCTGTTTCACACGGGTTATCACTAACTCACCCTCGCCAACATCTTTGGCTATAGTAGAGCCTGCACCTAAGGTGGCATTTTTACCTATGGTAACTGGAGCGATAAGTTGAGTATCACTGCCAACAAATACACCATCTTCTATAGTGGTAACAAACTTATTAACACCATCGTAGTTACAGGTAATAGTACCCGCACCAATATTTACCCCGTCACCTATTTGTGCATCACCTAAGTAACTTAAATGCCCTGCTTTAGACCCTTTACCGAGTACTGTTTTTTTCATTTCAACAAAGTTACCCACGTGGGCATCTTCTTTTAATTCTGCACCGGTACGTAAACGAGCAAATGGTCCGGCACTGGCGGCTTTACCTAATTTAGCGCCTTCTATAATTGAGTAAGGCTTAATTTCAGCGTTATCGGCAATATCACAATCAATGAGAATAGCCCCGGCGCCGATAGTCACATTATTACCTAAAGTGACTTTACCTTGAATGATCACATTGACATCAATCATCACATCCATCCCAACGGTTACCTCTCCGCGGATATCAATACGGGCTGGATCACGCAAGTTAGCACCTTCAAGCATTAACTTTTCAGCCGCACGAGCTTGGTAAGCACGCTCTAATTGAGCCAGTTGCACTCGATTATTAGCCCCTTCTACTTCGATAGCAAATTCCGGTTGAGCAGTCGTAATAGCCACACCATCGGCATGTGCCATCGCGATTATATCAGTCAGGTAATATTCACCTTGGGCATTACTATTAGATAAACGACTTAACCAGGTTTTTAATTGCTTACCCGGTACAGCCATAATACCGGTATTCACTTCGGTAATTTTTAATTGCTCAGCATTAGCATCTTTTTGCTCAATAATACCGACGACTTTATCGTTGTGACGAACAATTCGGCCATACCCAGTTGGATTAACAAGGTTAACAGTCAGAATAGCCAAGCCATTATCTGCGCGGGCAGCTAATAATTTTTCTAAGGTTGATTGCTGAATCAAGGGTACATCACCGTAAAGAATTAATACTGTATCGTCATCACTAATGTTTGAATTGGCTTGTGCTACTGCATGTCCTGTACCTAATTGTTCAGCTTGTAACACCCAATTTAAAGGTTGCTCACCCAATGTTTGCTTTAGTTTGTCTGCGCCATAGCCATATACAAGTTGAATAGCCTTGGAACCTAAAGCGTTTGCCGTATCAATAACATGTTGGACCATGCTTTTATGGGCGATTGGGTGTAACACCTTAGGAAGATCTGAGCGCATACGCGTTCCTTTGCCTGCAGCTAAGATCACAACATTTAACGACATGATTAATTCCTTTAAAAGACTAAAAAGTATAATTGGCGCTATTTTAGCTGAATACAGCCTAAAATGGAAAATACTCACCACAGCCATCGACGATGAATAATCAATCCCAATAAAACAGCAGCAATAAAAAAGGCGACTCATAAATGAGTCGCCTTTTATCCAGCAAATAATCAACTTATCTGGTGATATTTCTTTTGATGGTTTCAACAACTTTCAATTGCGCTATCGATTTAGCTAATTCAATTGTTGCAGCTTCATAATTGAAGTCTACGCCGGCATTAGCAATTTTCTCTTCTGCACGACGTTTAGCTTCTAAAGCTGCTTGCTCATCAATATCATCGGCACGCAATCCAACGTCAGCAAGAACAGAAATAGATGTTGGTTGAATTTCCAGAATACCACCTGAAAGATACAACACTTCTTCACTGCCATCTTGCTTGACTATGCGCGCCATGCCAGGTTTGATCTTTGTTAGCAAAGGAGCATGATTAGGCATAATACCTAATTCACCTTCAGCACCAGATACTTCAAAAAAAGTAACTTCGCCGTGGTATAAGCTTTTCTCTGCACTAACAATATCAAGTTTGACTGTCATGCCTGCCATTGAGCTCTCCTTAAAGAACTAAGCTTTACGGCCTAGTTATTTCTTCTTGTTCGCTTTTTCGATAGCTTCATCGATTGAGCCAACCATGTAGAACGCTTGCTCAGGGATGTGATCGAACTCGCCATCCAAGATACCCTTAAAGCCACGAATAGTGTCTTTAAGAGAAACGTACTTACCAGGAGAACCGGTAAACACTTCTGCTACGAAGAAAGGTTGAGACAAGAAACGCTCAATCTTACGTGCTCTGAATACCATGGTTTTGTCATTATCTGACAATTCATCCATACCCAAAATAGCAATAATGTCTTTCAGCTCTTTATAGCGCTGTAATACAGTTTGTACACCGCTTGCAACATCATAATGCTCTTGACCAACAACCTGTGGATCTAACTGACGAGAAGTCGAATCCAATGGGTCAACCGCTGGGTAAATACCTAGCGATGCAATATTACGAGACAATACAACAGTCGCATCTAAGTGAGCGAAGGTTGTTGCTGGTGACGGATCCGTTAAGTCATCCGCTGGTACATATACCGCTTGTACAGAAGTAATAGAGCCTGTTTTGGTTGAAGCGATACGTTCTTGAAGAACACCCATCTCTTCAGCCAGTGTTGGCTGATAACCTACTGCAGAAGGCATACGACCTAAAAGTGCAGATACTTCAGTACCCGCTAAGGTATAACGGTAAATGTTGTCAACGAACAACAGTACGTCACGACCTTCGTCACGGAACTTTTCAGCGATACTCAGGCCTGTTAACGCTACGCGTAAACGGTTACCTGGAGGCTCGTTCATTTGACCGTAAACCATGGCTACTTTGTCTAATACGCCTGAATCTTCCATCTCGTAGTAGAAGTCGTTACCCTCACGAGTACGCTCACCAACACCAGCGAATACAGAAAGACCCGAGTGAGCTTTAGCGATGTTGTTAATCAGTTCCATCATGTTAACTGTTTTACCAACACCAGCACCACCGAACAGACCGACTTTACCACCTTTAGCGAAAGGACAAACAAGGTCGATAACCTTGATACCCGTCTCTAATAGCTCAGTTGAATTTGACTGCTCTTCGTATGAAGGTGCTGCACGGTGAATTTCATAACGCTCTTCTTCACCAATTGGACCCGCTTCATCGATAGGCTCGCCCAATACGTTCATAATACGGCCAAGGGTCTTAACCCCTACCGGAACAGAAATTGGTGAACCTGAGTTTGCTACCTCTAAACCACGACGCAGACCATCAGAAGAACCCATAGCGATGGTACGAACAACACCACCACCTAGTTGTTGCTGAACTTCCAGCACCAAACCATTACATGGGCTTTCGCCTGTGATCTTCAGAGCGTCATATACTCGAGGTACAGAATCTTGTGGAAACTCTACGTCCACAACCGCGCCAATTACTTGGACAACAGTACCTGTGCTCATGATTAATCCTCTAAACTTGATTTCGTTACCTAAACCTAAACCGCTGCAGCGCCTGATACAATTTCCGACAGTTCTTGCGTAATAGCAGCCTGACGGGCCTTGTTATAGACGAGTTGTAAACCATCGATCATGTCGCCAGCGTTATCTGTTGCCGCTTTCATTGCTACCATACGGGCAGACTGTTCAGAGGCAATATTTTCAACAACACCTTGATATACTTGTGATTCTATATAACGAGTTAGCAGTGTTTCCAAAATTTCTTTTGGATCTGGCTCGTAAATGTAATCCCAAGGATAACTAGCTACTTCTTCATCTGATTTAGGTAAAGGTAGCAGTTGCTCGATCACAGGAGTCTGGGTCATTGTATTAACAAACTTGTTAAACACAATGTACAGACGGTCCAGTTTGCCTTCGTTGTAAGCTTTTAACATGACACGTACAGTGCCAATCAAATCAGCAAGTTTTGGCGCGTCGCCTAAACCTGATGCATGGGCGGAAATTTGACCACCAAAGCTTTTAAAAAACTGAACAGAACGGGCACCAATTGGGCAAAACTCAACTTCTGCGCCTTGTTCTTTCCATTTTTTAATGTCTGTCACAACCTTTTTAAATAAGTTGGTATTCAAACCACCACAAAGACCACGGTCGGTTGCTACAACAATGTAACCAACCCGCTTAGCATCTCGAACTTCTAACATTGGATGTTTAAATTCGAGAGTACCTTGCGCTACGTGACCGATCACTTTACGCATATTTTCAGCATATGGACGGCTTGCTGCCATGCGTTCCTGCGCTTTACGCATTTTGCTGGCGGCTACCATCTCCATAGCGGAAGTGATCTTCTGAGTATTTTTGATACTCGCGATCTTGGTTTTAATCTCTTTAGCGTTAGCCATCTCTACTCTCCAATCTGGGACCTGAGGTGCCCATGGACACCCCGTTCATTGTTACCAGGTTTGGGTTTCAATGAACTTGTCCATGCCTGCCTTTAACTCATCTTCGATATCAGCGTTATAATCGCCAGTAGCATTGATGGTGTTCATAAGGTCAGCATGTTGACTGTTCATGTATGAAAGCAGAGCGGCTTCAAAGCGACCGATTTCATTTAAAGCAACACTTTTAAGGAAGCCTTTTTCAGCTGCAAAAATAGACACAGACTGGGCGGCAACACTCATTGGTGCATATTGCTTTTGCTTCATTAATTCGGTTACACGCTCACCATGCTCAAGTTGAGCACGAGTTGCTTCATCTAAATCAGATGCGAACTGTGAGAACGCTGCAAGCTCACGATACTGTGCAAGTGCGGTACGAATACCACCAGACAGTTTCTTGATGATCTTAGTCTGCGCTGCACCACCAACACGAGAAACAGAGATACCTGGGTTAACAGCTGGACGAAGTCCTGAGTTAAACAAGTCAGTTTCAAGGAAGATCTGACCATCGGTAATCGAAATTACGTTAGTCGGTACGAACGCTGATACGTCACCAGCTTGGGTTTCAATAATAGGTAACGCAGTTAAAGAACCGGTCTTACCTGTTACTGCACCTTTAGTAAATTTCTCTACATAATTTTCGTTTACGCGTGAAGCACGCTCTAATAAACGAGAGTGTAGATAGAAAACGTCACCTGGGTATGCTTCACGTCCTGGTGGACGCTTCAATAGTAATGAAATCTGACGGTAAGCAACTGCTTGCTTAGACAAATCATCATATACGATTAAAGAATCTTCACCGCGGTCACGGAAGTATTCACCCATAGAACAACCAGAATATGGCGCCAAAAATTGCAGTGCAGCTGTTTCTGAAGCAGATGCTACAACAACGATAGTGTTTGCTAATGCGCCATGTTCTTCAAGTTTACGTACTACGTTGGCTATGGTAGAGGCTTTCTGACCAACAGCAACATAGACACACTTAATGCCTGAATCTTTCTGGTTGATAATTGCATCGATTGCCATCGCTGTTTTACCAGTCTGACGGTCACCAATGATCAATTCACGTTGTCCACGACCAATAGGGATCATAGAATCAACGGCTTTATAACCTGTTTGAACCGGTTGTGATACTGACTTACGTTCAATAACACCAGGAGCAATTACTTCAACAGGAGAGAAACCATCGTTGTCGACAGGTCCTTTTCCATCAATAGGCTCACCAAGTGTGTTAACAACGCGACCAAGTAGACCACGACCAACTGGTACTTCAAGAATACGACCAGTGGTTCTAACTTTATCGCCTTCTGCTAAATTAGCATAAGGCCCCATCACTACAGCGCCGACAGAATCACGTTCTAAGTTCAACGCGATTGCAAAACAGCCACCAGGCAGTTCGATCATTTCACCTTGCATTACATCTGCAAGGCCGTTAATGCGAATGATGCCGTCACTTACTGCAACGATTGTACCTTCGTTGCGAGCTTCACTAACGACGTTGAACTGCTCGATCCGCTGTTTAATCAGATCGCTGATTTCAGTGGAATTCAGTTGCATGCTAAAACTCCCAATTACGACTGCAGCTTATCAGACAAACGCGATAACTTACCGCTTACCGAGCCATCAATGACTAGGTCGCCTGATTTAATAATCACACCGCCGATTAGCGATGTATCAATACTGCAATTCAGCTTAACTTTGCGTGCGAGACGTTTCTCTAAAGAAACACTAATTTGCTGCTGTTGCTCAGAGTTTAACTCGAAAGCAGAAACCACATCGGCCTCAACTTCTTTCGCCCACTCATTTCGGTATTCAGCAAAAAGTAGCGATACAGAAGGCAGTATCGCTAAACGACCGTTTTCAGCCATTACCTTTATCAGGTTTTGACCTTGCTCGTTGACTTGTTCTCCACATACTTTAATAAATAGTGAAGCAAGTTCAGCACTGGCTAGAGTGCCATTAAGCAGTGGCTTTATTGATTCGTTTACACTTACCAATGACGCGAAAGTTAACATTTCTGTCCAACTATCTACCGCTTTATGTTCAACTGCAAAATCAAAAGCTGCCTTTGCGTAAGGACGAGCGATGGTGCTTAATTCAGCCATTACTCAACTCCTTAATCAAATTTCAGCAACTAGTTTGTTAACTATGTCACTGTGGGCTGCTGGGTCAATCGTTCGCTCAAGAATCTTCTCTGCACCAATTATGGCTAGAGCAGCTACTTGCTTACGCAAGTCATCTTTCACGCGATTACGTTCGTTCTCAATTTCTGCTTTACCCTGAGCGACAATTTTAGCTCGCTCAGCATCTGCTTCAGCCTTTGCTTCTTCAACGATTTGAGCTTTACGCTTGTTAGCTTGCTCAATAATTTCGTTGGCAGTTGCCTTAGCATCTTTAAGTTGCTCAGTGGCTTTCGCTTGAGCTAACTCTAGATCTTTTGCAGCACGGCCGGCATCGGCCAGACCATCAGCAATTTTCTTCTGGCGCTCTTCGATAGCATTCATCAACGGCGGCCATACAAACTTCATGCAGAACCACACGAAGAGCGCAAAAGATATTGCTTGGCCTAGCAGGGTAGCGTTAATACTCATAACGTTAACTCCTTACAGGGTGCTAAGATTAGCCAAGTTTAGCTACGTTTTCTAAGAATTGAGCTAAGAATGGGTTAGCAAATACGAAGAATAATGCAACACCAACCGCAATCATAGAGATCGCATCAAGTAGACCCGCTACGATGAACATCTTAGTTTGCAATGCAGGCGCTAGCTCAGGCTGACGTGCAGAAGCTTCTAAGAACTTGCCACCTAAGATAGCAAAGCCAATACCAGTACCTAAAGCAGCTAGGCCAATCATGATAGCAACAGCGATTGCCGTAAAACTAATTACAGTTTCCATTTTATCTCCGATAAATATCTAATTATCAATTGTCTAAATTAATGTTCTTCATGAGCCATGCTTAAATAAACAATTGTCAGCATCATGAAAATAAAGGCCTGAAGCACTATAATTAAAATATGGAATATAGCCCAAGGCACTGAAAGTGCGAACTGAGCCCACCAAGGCATTAGTGCAATCAGAATAAAAATTAACTCACCTGCATACAGGTTACCAAACAGACGAAGCGCTAATGAAATAGGCTTCGCAACCAAAGTCACTGTTTCCAAAACTAAGTTTACTGGAATCAATAACCAATGATTGAAAGGTTGTAATGTTAGTTCCTTAGTGAAACCGCCAATACCCTTAACTTTAATACTGTAAAAAACAATCAACACAAACACACTTAAGGACATACCCAAAGTGACGTTTAAATCGGTGGTTGGTACAATTTTAAGGTAAGGTACACCTAATAATCTGTTTGCAGCTTCAGGTATAAAGTCAACCGGGATTAAGTCCATTAAGTTCATCAGGAAAATCCAGACGAATATAGTTAGACCCAACGGTGCGATAACAGCATTACGACCATTAAATGATTCCTTTGCTATTTTATCAACACCTTCCACGCACATTTCAACAAAACATTGAAATTTACCTGGAACACCCGTGGTTGCTTTTTTTCCTGCTTTGCGGAATAACCACAAAAACAAGATCCCAAGGCCAACTGAAAACAAAAGTGAGTCAATGTGCCAAGTCCAAAACCCGGCATCTTGACATGCATAGTTAAAAGCAATTCCACCATCGGCAGAACACATTTTCGCATTAGTCAGGTGATGCTGGATATACTCGGAAGCGTTTAATGCTTCACCAGTTGTCGCCATGATTAATCTCACTTAATTTTGCTTGAAGTATAAAGGAACTGCCCATGGCACTATAAGCCCTAAAGCATAGGTTGCAAATAAAGGTGCGAACACCATATCTAACAAACCAAACGCCATAGAAAATAACACTATGGTTAGCAGCAACTTTACCGCTTCCCCAAGAAAAAACGATTGAACGACTTTTCTTGACGCACTTGCCCCCGCATGGGAAAAGGCTAGGGTTGCGAATACAAAATTGGGCAGTACAGCGATGATACCTCCTGCAAAAGCAGAAAGACCATACTGAACACCCCACAGAGCGAAAAGTAAAATTGATGTAGCCCCAACAACCGCCGCCTGAAATATCACCATTTTATAGGCTGAAGACCGGCCACGACGTGCTAAAACATTAGTCAAATTTTTCTCTCCGCATTCGTGCTTTTTGCGAGTTGCAGTCTAAATTAACTTTATTAACCCAGCCTTAACTTACAAAAAGCCTGCAAAGTATACCTTTTCGCATTTTGTTTGCAACTTTGATAAGCGTAAAACAGCTATTTTAAAGGTGATTTGCTTCAAGAACTGCAAAAACAAAAATAGATAGCGGCATCACAAACTTACTGATGATGTGATTTATTGTTAAAAATTAGTGAATTTTACTCAAAATACCGTCTAATTCAGCAAGATTTTGATAATTTATTACAATTTTGCCCTTTCCTTTACTGCCATGATTAATTGCAACTTTAGCACCTAATCTTTCAATTAACTGTTGCTCTAAACGGCTTACATCATGATCTTTAGGCATAGTTTCAAGGGGTTTAGCAGGATTTATCGCTTTATTAACTAATCGTTCAGTTTCACGAACAGTCATTTCTTTTGATGCTACTAATCTGGCAAGGTTAGTTTGCTCGTCACCTTCAATAGCAAGTAAGGCACGGGCATGGCCCATATCTATATCGCCATTTTCTAATAAACGCTTTACCGGCTCATTAAGACTGTTTAAACGCAACAAATTAGATACTGATGCACGTGACTTACCTACGGCATCGGCCACTTGTTGATGCGTGAGTTCAAATTCAGTCAATAAGCGCTGTAATGCTATGGCTTCTTCCATTGCATTGAGGTCTTCACGCTGAATATTCTCAATTAAGGCAATCGCCACAGCAGCTTCATCAGCCACTTGCTTAACTAAACACGGCACTTTATTCAGCTTTGCAATTTGAGCTGCACGCCAACGACGTTCACCGGCAATAATTTCGTATTTAAATTCTGATACTTTACGCACAACAATAGGCTGAATAATCCCTTGTGAACGAATAGATTCAGCTAATTCTTCTAGCGCTTCAGGTGACATATCTTTACGAGGTTGATATTTGCCCGGTTGCAATAAATCCAGATCAAGATGTATCAGCTCATTATCCTGTTGATTAACGCTATTTTGCTGAATATCTGATTGTCGATTTGCCGCATTGCTATGGCTTAGTAGGGCATCCAAGCCTTTACCTAAACCGCGTTTTTTTACCGTCATTATCTCATCCTACGCTTGTTTAATGGTTGTTTGCTGCTCTGCACGGCGAATAATCTCACCCGCCAAGGCTAAATATGCTTTAGCTCCGGCACTGCTCTTATCATAATACATGGCAGGAGCGCCAAAACTTGGTGCTTCAGCTAAACGAATATTTCTCGGGATCACGGTGCGATAAACTTTCTCACCAAAATGTTGTTTTAGTTGATCAGATACATCGTTAGATAATCGATTACGGGGATCGTACATAGTACGAAGGATCCCTTCTATTTTTAGGGCAGGATTAACCATAGCGCCTAATTTTGTGATGGTATCAATTAATGCGGTGAGTCCTTCAAGGGCATAATATTCACATTGCATCGGCACTAACACTGAATCTGCTGCAGACATGGCATTTACGGTCAACATATTGAGCGAAGGCGGACAATCGATAAAAATAAAATCGTATTGATCTTTTATCGGGGCAAGTGCATTACGTAAGCGAATTTCGCGAGCGTAAAATTCCATTAATTTGATCTCTGCAGCGGTAACATCTCCATTGCCAGCAATGAGATCATATTTACCAACTGTATTTCTTATCACCATTTCATCGAACGGTTTTTCTTCTACCAGTAACTCATAGGCGGTGTTTTCGACTTCATATTTGTCAACACCACTGCCCATAGTGGCATTACCTTGTGGATCTAAATCAATCAACAACACTTTACGCTTTGTGGCGGCAAGTGATGCGGCTAAATTTACGCAAGTTGTTGTTTTCCCTACGCCACCTTTTTGGTTGGCTACGGCAATGATTTTACCCACAATATTATCCTGTTGTAATTATTGATGTCCGGTATACGTATATCTGCTAGTGAGTATTACATTTTTACCAATTTTAATAAATGTCGCTGTTCATCAAGCTTTGGTACTTGTAAAACGATGGTTTCAATCAGCTTAAACTCAGCAGGTATTGCTGCTATTTCAGCTTCGGTCAATTGACCTTTTAATGCGTAGAACAATCCACCTTCTTTGGGTAAATGATGACACCAGTTCAACATGTCGGTAATAGAAGCAAATGCTCTGCTCAACACACCATCAAATTTATCTTGAGGTTGATACGCTTCTACTCTGCTTTCAATGGAACTGAAATTGTTAATCTTTAATTCAAATTGAACCTGTTTTTGAAAACGGATCCGTTTACCTAAACTGTCTAGTAAGACAAATTCTTTATCCGGATTTAAAATCGCAAGTGGGATCCCTGGTAAACCAGGGCCGGTTCCAACATCAATAAAGCGTTGACCTTCAAGATAAGGGGATACCACTAAACTGTCCATAACATGACGGATTAACATTTGTTCAGGTAATCTAACCGAAGTTAAATTATAGGCTTTATTCCATTTGTTGAGCATTTCAACAAAATCAACAAGTTGTTTTTGTTGTAATTCTGTCGCTGATATATTGATTTCAGCTAAATAATCACTAAGTTGAGCTGCTAGCACAAATAACGCCTCTTTAATTTTTTATCGATAAGCTTCGGTATTATGAAGCCGTAAAAGCACTAAGGGAAGCCTTATGGCTCCCCTTATGATTGAGTTTGTTTGAATTTATGCGGTTTTTCTCAATAAACCACGTTTTTTCAAATGCACTAATAAAATGGATATCGCTGCTGGGGTTATCCCCGATATACGCGATGCTTGACCAACGGTATCAGGTTTATGGTTATTCAGTTTAGCAATAACCTCATTGGATAAACCTGGAACTTCTTGATAATCCAAATCTAACGGCAACAATGAACTTTCATGACGAATAGCTTTATCTATTTCACCTTGCTGACGTTGTATATAACCAGAATATTTCACCTGTATTTGAACTTGTTCTGCAGCCTGTGGATCTTCCAGTCCAGGACCAAATCCTTCTAAAGACATTAACTTAGGGTAGTCCATTTCTGGACGACGTAATAAGTCTTCAAAAGAAGCTTCACGTGATATAGGTGTATTTAGCTCTGGATTTAATACATCTAGCAAAGGTGAATTAGGGTGAACCCATTGGCCACGAAGACGCTGTAATTCCAATTCGATCGATTCACGTTTTTCAGTGAATTTAGCCCAGCGATCATCATCAACTAATCCTAATTCACGACCTTTTTCAGTCAGACGTAAGTCAGCATTATCTTCACGTAATAATAAACGATACTCAGCACGACTGGTGAACATACGGTACGGTTCTTTGGTGCCTAAAGTTGATAAATCATCAACTAAAACACCAAGATAAGCTTCATCACGGCGTGGGCACCAACTTTCTTTACCTTGCACCTGTAAACTTGCATTCATTCCTGCAAGTAAACCTTGTGCAGCAGCCTCTTCATATCCTGTTGTACCGTTAATTTGCCCAGCAAAGAATAATCCAGCGATCGCTTTTGTTTCTAGTGAGTTTTTAAGATCTCTTGGATCAAAATAGTCATATTCAATTGCATAACCTGGTCGCATAATTTCAGCATTTTCCATGCCCTTGATCGAACGAACTAAATTAAGCTGTACATCAAATGGCAAGCTGGTTGAAATACCATTTGGATAAATTTCATTCGTACTTAGGCCTTCTGGCTCGATAAATATCTGATGTGATGATTTATCTGCAAAGCGATGTATTTTATCTTCAATGGATGGACAATATCTTGGACCAATACCTTCAATAACACCTGAATACATTGGACTTCTGTCTAAACCACCACGAATGATATCGTGGGTCTTTTCATTGGTGTGGGTGATATAACAAGATACCTGTCTAGGATGCTGACTTACATCACCAATAAAAGACATTACTGGCAATGGTGTGTCGCCTTTTTGTTCAGTCATTTGATTAAAATCAATGGTGTTTGCATCAATACGTGGCGGTGTACCGGTTTTTAATCGGCCGACACGGATTGGTAATTCACGTAAACGATTAGCTAGTGCGATAGCTGGTGGATCACCTGCTCTACCACCGCTGTAGTTTTGCATGCCAATGTGAATTTTACCGCTTAAAAAAGTGCCTGTTGTTAACACAACACTTGGTGCTTCAAATGCTAATCCCATTTGTGTAACAACACCAATAATTCTATTATTTTCAACAACAACGTCATCTACAGCTTGTTGGAATATTCGCAAGTTAGCTTGATTTTGAAGAATGTGTTGAATTTTTTGACGATACAAAGCTCTGTCAGCTTGTGCCCGAGTAGCTCTAACCGCTGGACCCTTACTGGAATTTAATGTTCTAAATTGAATTCCTGCAAAGTCAGTTGCAATTGCCATTGAACCGCCTAAAGCGTCAATTTCTTTGACCAAATGACCTTTTCCGATACCACCGATAGCTGGGTTACAGGACATTTGTCCTAGGGTATCGATATTGTGCGTGAGCAATAGGGTTTTTGATCCCATTCTTGCAGCGGCGAGTGCGGCTTCAGTTCCGGCATGACCACCACCAACAACAATTACATCAAACCGTTCATGAAAATGCATTTGCAACCTACGTTAACTAATTTAAAAAAGGGGTTAAAAAAATTGTCGAGTTTTAGTCGAGTTCAAATTGAGCGGATCATTTTAGCATTTGAAGGGCACTTGGTGAAAGATCATTTTTACCTGTTCGATCTAATGCGGTTTGACTAATAGATCTTAAGATCTTTATATAGATCTTCTTATTATGTTTATTATTAGGATCGATGAAATCTGTGGGTAACGCTAATTTCTTTTTAGTATTATAGGTTTACAAGATCCTAATCCTGTGATCATTTAGCGATCAAACCCAAGATAAGCTGGGGATAGATCGCATAGTTATCCACAAGGGAGATATTGATCAAGATCAGGGTGTGAACAGTACAGGGTTATGATCGTATAAATTAATAGTTTATCCACATACTTATAAATAAAATTAGTTTTTTGTGGATAAACTGGAACTAAATTGTGGGTTATTGATCTATTACACCCAAATAAAGTGTTAATAGATCTAAATGATCAGCTCTTGCCAGTTAGATAACCATGATAAGGCGGGCTCTTCTGGGATAGGATCGCGTTGTACATCAATTTGGATCTTATCCACAATGGCTTTTGCTCCAGCGGCTTCAAATAAGCTAATCAGTAATTCTGGCCCCTGACAAAAAGTATCGTAACTTGAATCGCCAATAGCGCATAAAGCAAACTGATATTGTTTCAGATCCGGCATTTTTAGCATTAATTGTTGATAAAATGGCTGGATATTATCGGGTAGATCGCCTGCTCCATGAGTAGAACAAACTAAAATCCATAGTGGATATTCGCTCAAATTGACTAGATTTGGCTCCAGCATAACGCTTGTTTGATGGCCTATTTCAACGAGCTGAGCGGCTAAATCATCGGCAATATACTCACTGCCGCCTAACGTTGTGCCTACTAATAGTGCTATTTTTGCCATGTTAACTCCAAATAATGTTCGAGATATTTATTCATTTTGCCTGATTTATGCAATTTATTCATTGCACCTTTTAGGGATACTCAGTAGTTTCAGATTAATCTTCTTACAATTGTGTAACATAAATAATGACTTTAGTTGAACTTACTCAGCAATTTGCCGATATTGCCTGGAGCCCACATATGCTCATTTTACTCGTGGGAGGTGGATTATTCTTCTTGATTTACTCTCGATTTGTGCCATTTAGATATATAGGTCATGCAATTAGTATTTTGCGTGGTAAACATCCTGATGATGGTGCAGAGGGCCATATTAGTCATGCGGGAGCCTTGTCCAGTGCGATGGCCGGTACTGTAGGTATGGGCAACATAGGCAGTGTGGCTGTGGCTATTATGGTGGGGGGACCTGGTGCTATTTTTTGGATGTGGATCAGTGCCATAGTGGGGATGGCAACTAAATTTTTTACCTGTACCTTGGCTATTATGTACCGTGGAAAAGATGAAAATGGGGATGTACAGGGCGGACCTATGTACATTATCACCCAGGGACTTTCTAAAAAATGGCACTTTTTAGCGGTATTTTTTTGTGTTGTAGGATTAGTCGGTAATTTTCCATTATTTAATTCAAATCAATTAGTGCAGATCATTCGTGAATGGTTGATCGTTAAGCCGGGTTATTTTCCTGCAAATGAATCGACTTTTATGTTGGATCTTGGCCTTGGGATCGTAGTGATGTTAATTGTTGCTAGCGTCATTTTGGGTGGGATCAAGCGAATTGCAACGGTCGCATCTAAAGTGGTTCCTTTGATGATTTTGATCTATATGGGTTGTGCTTTCTTCGTTATAGCCACTCATCTAAATGAAATACCCGGGTATTTTGCATTAATTTTCACCGAAGCTTTCTCATTAAATTCGGTTGGAGGAGGGATTTTAGGCACTATGTTAATAGGTATTCGCCGAGCGGCTTTTTCTAACGAGGCCGGTATTGGAACTGAAGTGATGGCCCATGGTTGTGCTAAAACTAACGAGCCAGTAAAAGAAGGCTTAGTGGCTATGCTTGGTCCTGCTATTGATACCCTAATGGTGTGTACTGCTACGGCGATGATTATATTAATATCTGGGGTTTGGCAGGGAACAGAAGCTGAAGGGGTTAATTTATCTGCTCAGGCATTTAGTATAACTATGCCTGGCGTTGGACCTTATTTACTTATTTTATGTGTAGTATTTTTCAGTATTAGTACCATTTTTACTCAGGCTTTTTATGGTGGTCAATGTTTTGCATTTCTATTTGGTCGTAGCAAAATACGCTATTATCAATACTTTTATTTATTGGCCATTTTGTTTGCAGCAACTGCTAGTCTTCAAGAAATTGTTAATATTATTGATGCCGCTTACGCATTAATGGCTATTCCAACAATGACATCAGCTATTTTACTTGCACCTAAAGTTAAGGCTGCTTCGGTTAAATACTTTGCTAAGTTAAAAGTTAATCAGCTAAATTAATTGGGTATATTTATTTTATAACTTAAAAAAGGAATGCATCTGCATTCCTTTTTCATTTATATAAGTGGGTTTTACTGGTTAGAAATATTTAGCGTGAAAGCGAAGATGTTCTTCAATAAAACTGGAGATGAAGTAATAGCTGTGATCATAACCTTCTTGCAAACGTAACGTGAGTGGATAGTTAACGTGTTTAGCGGCTTCTTTTAAGGCTTGTGGGTTAAGTTGTTCAGCTAAAAAGTTATCATCACTACCTTGGTCCACCAGCGCTGGTATATACGCTTTTTTATCGGTTAACATTCTTAGCTGCTCACAGCTGTCATATTCAAGCCAGGTACTTTTATCTTCTCCTAAATAACCTTTGAAAGCTTTTTGGCCCCAAGGACTACTTATGGGATGACAGATTGGGCTGAATGCTGACACGCTACTGTATCTGGCAAGATTACTAAAGGCGATAAGCAGTGCACCATGGCCGCCCATAGAATGGCCGCTAATTGCACGTTGTTTTGTGACGGGAAAGTTAGCTTCAATAATGGCGGGTAACTCATCAACGACATAATCATACATTTGATAGTGTTTATTGAAAGGCGCTTGAGTGGCATTAACATAAAAGCCAGCGCCTAAGCCAAAATCATATGCTCCTTTACTATCGTCAGGAACTTCATCACCGCGGGGGCTGGTATCTGGACAAACAATAGCAATACCCAGTTCTGTAGCGAGTTTAAGTGCACCTGCTTTTTGCATAAAGTTTTCATCAGTACAGGTTAGTCCTGATAACCAATAAAGTACGGGGACTTTTTTTGTTTGTGCTTGCGGCGGCAAAAAAATAGCAAAACGCATACTACAATGTGTGCTGGTTGACTGATGGCTAAACTGTTTATGCCAGCCATTAAATACTTTAGTTGCGCTCACTTGTTCAATAGGCATCTTGATTCCTTTTTGCTGTTACTTACACGAAAAGCTAATAACACTAATGCAGATAGTGTTATTAGCTTGTTTATTATAGCTAGCTGGTACCGATTAAAATCACTTATTAAAGTGAATTACACTGCGAATACTTTCACCTTTATGCATAAGGTCAAATGCATCATTAATGCCTTCAAGCCCCATTGTGTGGGTAATGAACTGGTCTAGTTTAAATTCGCCTGCGAGATATTGCTCAACAATTCCGGGTAATTCACTGCGTCCTTTTACACCACCAAATGCACTACCACGCCATACTCGGCCAGTAACTAATTGGAATGGACGGGTTGATATTTCTTGGCCTGCGCCTGCTACGCCAATCACGACAGACTCACCCCAACCTTTATGACAACATTCTAATGCGCTGCGCATTACGTTGACGTTACCAATACATTCGAATGAGAAATCAACGCCGCCGTCAGTCATTTCAACAATCACATCTTGAATGGGTTTATCAAAGTTTTTAGGATTAATGCAGTCAGTTGCACCCAGCTTTTTAGCTAACTCGAACTTAGATTCGTTTAAGTCTATGCCAATAATTCTGCTTGCACCGGCCATGGTTGCGCCAATAATTGCCGATAAACCAATACCACCTAGACCAAAAATAGCAACCGTATCACCTTTTTGTACTTTCGCTGTTTTAAGTACAGCACCTATCCCTGTAGTGACACCACAACCGAGTAAACATACTTCTTCAAGTGGTGCTATAGGGTTTACTTTGGCTAAAGATATTTCCGGTAATACTGTGTATTCAGAAAATGTCGAACAGCCCATATAATGAAAAATAGGTTCACCGTCTTTAAAGAAACGTGTAGTGCCGTCAGGCATTAGACCTTTACCTTGAGTTGCACGAACGGCGCTACATAAATTGGTTTTACCTGAAGTACAAAATTTACACTTGCCACACTCAGCGGTATACAGTGGAATAACGTGATCACCCACTTTAACACTGGTAACGCCTTCACCTACCATGTGAACTACGCCGCCACCTTCATGTCCTAAAATAGCCGGGAATACCCCTTCAGGATCATCCCCTGATAATGTGAAAGCATCTGTATGACAAACACCTGATGCCACAATGCGGACCATCACTTCACCCGCTTTTGGGTACATTACGTCTACTTCTTCCACTTTTAATGGCTGACCTGGTCCCCAAGCAACGGCGGCTTTAGATTTTATAAATTGTGCTGACATGTGGTTATTCCTGTTTAAGGTTTCTTTAGCTAGATTAACAAAAAAGCGCTCTACACAGTGTAGATGATTAAACTATTGTAATTGTTTTCTATAAGATGATAATTAGCTTATATTGCAAATCACTTTTACGAGGATGTAATAATGTTACCATGGGATGGAGTGGTCGAGTTTGTCGCTGTTGCTCAAACAGAAAGCTTTACTCAAGCCGCCAGCCGTTTAGGTATTTCCACCGCACAGGTGAGTCGCCAAGTGAGCCAACTTGAGAATAGGCTCGCAATAAAATTATTCTATCGCACTACACGTAAAGTATCTCTTACTGAAGAAGGCGCGATATATTTTCGCCATTGTCGTCAAGTGTTGGATGGGCTAGAAGAGGCTGAACGGGCTATTTCTAGTTTGCAGCATTCTCCACAAGGGCTCATTAGAATGACAGCACCAGTCACTTATGGTGAACGGTTTGTTATGCCTATTGTGGTAGATTTTATGGCGCAATATCCACAAGTTGAAGTTATTTGCGAATTAACCAATAAACAGCTGGATTTGGTAGATGGCAGTTACGATTTGGCTATTCGATTAGGGCGTTTGGCTGATTCGAGCTTAATTGCTAAACGGCTCAGTAGCCGTCGCCAATATGTTTGTGCTTCGCCTGCTTATCTTAAGCAATACGGTGTGCCTGAAAATTTAACCGATTTAAATCAACATGATTGTTTAATTGGCACTAATAGCCATTGGCACTTTGATGAGCAGGGTAAAGAGAAAGTCATTAAAGTGCAGGGACGTTTGCAATGTAGCAGTGGCATGACGTTATTAGATGCGGCTATAAGGGGCATGGGAGTTGTGCAATTACCCGGTTATTACGTTAATGAGGCAATAGCACAGGGCCAACTGACGGTGTTACTGGCTCAGTACCAACAGGCAAAAGAAGGTATTTGGGCTTTGTATCCGCAAAATAGGCATTTATCTGCCAAAGTGCGTTTATTAGTCGATATGTTGGCTGAAAAATTACCTTAATTAAGGGTCTTAATCCTTTATAAATGGGTTAAATATCGATTAATTTGAGCTCTGGGCATTCGAGTGATCTTATTGACGGTATCAAAAGCTAAATCAATACCTGGCGATTTATCACTAAGTAATGTTAATTGATGCAACCATAGATGTGCTGTCATTGTGGCATCTGCTAATGCTCGATGGAATAATCCATCGGTTGGCAGTTGATGATATTCCACTAAAGTTGCTAGTTTATGGTTCGGTGCCTGTTGGCTTATGCGACGTGATAATAACAATGAGCACGCAAATTGTCCTGAATAGTGTCGCTTACATAAGGCAAATTCAGCATCTAGAAATTTTTTATCAAAACTGGCATTGTGAGCAACCAAATTAAAGTCACCAATAAAGTCTGCAAATTTATCCATAACTGC
This sequence comes from Shewanella glacialimarina, assembly GCF_020511155.1. NCBI lineage: Bacteria > Pseudomonadati > Pseudomonadota > Gammaproteobacteria > Alteromonadales > Shewanellaceae > Shewanella > Shewanella glacialimarina. The sequence goes on from NZ_CP041216.1 coordinate 4,451,941, forward strand.
CTGACAACTTGGTGCATCACGTAACATAGCATTAGTGATCCCAGTATATTGTTCAATAAAGGCATTCACTCTTCTGCCTGGGTTGATTAAAGACTGGAAGGTATCAATAATGACACCGTCAACAATCTTTACCGCGCCTATTTCTATCGCCCTGTCACCGTTATCAGGTGATAAGCCGGTGGTTTCAAAATCGAGTACGATGACATTATTAGCTAACAGCATATTCACTTATTACCTATACACTACTTACCAATACAGAATGAACCAAATATCTTGCCTAGCAAGTCATCGGAGGTAAATTTACCGGTTATTTCAGATAATGCCATTTGGCACATACGTAACTCTTCTGCGAGTAATTCACCGGCTAAATACACTTCAAGTTGCTCTTTACCCAGCATTAAGTGGCTTGCTGCTAAATCTAAGGCTTCTAAATGACGTCGACGGGCAATAAAGCCACCTTCTAAATTGCTTTGATAACCCATTAACGATTTAAGATGCTGTTTAAGATCTTCAATACCTAAGCCTGTTTTGGCTGAGATACGGTAAACACTATGACCTTCAAGGGCGGTGTTATCCAAGGTTTCACCACTTAAATCAGCTTTATTACGAATAACGGTAATACCTAATCTTGGTGGTAAGCGGTCAATAAAGTCTGGCCAAATATCATGTGGATTAATGGCATCGGTTGTGGTGCCATCGACCATAAATAACACTCTGTCAGCGGTGGCTATTTCAGCCCAGGCACGTTCAATACCTATTTGCTCAACGGTATCTGTGGTATCACGTAAACCCGCAGTATCGATGATATGCAGTGGCATGCCATCAAGGTGAATATGCTCACGTAATACATCACGGGTAGTGCCAGCAATTTCGGTGACAATGGCGGACTCTTTTCCTGCTAAGGCATTGAGTAAACTTGATTTACCGGCATTAGGGCGGCCTGCAATAACCACTTTCATGCCTTCGCGAATAATGGACCCTTGCTTAGCACTGGCTTTTACAGTGTCTAGTTTATCGATGATTTTATATAACGCGCTAGCAATTTTGCCATCGGATAAAAAGTCGACTTCTTCGTCGGGAAAATCAATCGCGGCTTCTACATATAAACGTAAGTTGGTGACTTGTTCAACTAACTGATGAACCTCCTTAGAAAACTCACCTTGAAGTGATTGCAGTGCACTTTTAGCGGCCTGTTCACTGGTGGCATCAATTAGGTCAGCAATGGCTTCTGCCTGGGTTAAATCAAGCTTGTCGTTCAAAAATGCCTGTTCACTAAACTCACCCGGCTTGGCAATACGAATACCTTCAATTTCCATAACACGCTTTATGAGCATGTCTAATACTATTTGGCCGCCATGCCCTTGTAGCTCTAATACATCTTCACCGGTAAATGAGTTAGGCCCTTTAAAAAACAAAGCAATACCTTGGTCAATAACCAGACCATCATGACTATTAAAATCACAATATTCGGCATAACGGGTTTTAGGAATATGACCAATAATAGCTGTGGCCACTTTGCTGGCTAAGTCACCTGATACGCGAATAATGCCTACACCACCACGACCGGGTGCGGTAGCTTGTGCCACAATAGTATCTGTTGTCACGGTTATTTCCTGCTAAATTATTAATGGAAAAGGCGGCCAATTAAGCCGCCTTTTTATTATCAAACTATATGTAGTTTACTGCAGAGCTTGGGCTTATTTTAAGCCTTTTTTATCAAGTCCGGCATAAATAATTTTTTGTTGGGTAATGGCCACTAAGTTACCCACTAACCAGTAAAGTACTAAACCTGCTGGGAACCATAGGAAGAACACAGTAAAGATAACTGGCATCCACTGCATCATCTTAACTTGCATAGGGTCCATAGTCGGTGCCATTGGTTGCATCTTTTGCATTAACCACATAGACACACCCATTAACAACGGGAGTACATAGTAAGGATCTTGTACCGATAAATCGTTAATCCATAGCATGAATGGCGCATGACGCAATTCATAGCTTTCGAGTAATACCCAGTAAAGTGCAATGAAGATAGGCATTTGCAGAAGGATAGGTAAACAGCCACCAAGTGGATTTACTTTTTCTTTCTTATACAGTTCCATCATAGCTTGACCCATCTTTTGACGGTCATCACCAAAGCGCTCTTTCATGTCCGCTAGTTTAGGCTGCAGGTTACGCATTCTAGCCATAGAGGTGTACTGTGCTTTGGTGAGTGGATATAACAAACCACGTACAGTTAGGGTAATTAAAATAATCGCCATACCCCAGTTACCCACAAATGATTGATAGAACATCAATAACCAGTGAATTGGAATGGCTAACCACCAAAGGAAACCGTAATCGACCACTAAGTTCAGTGACTCAGAAATGGCAGATAATGCTTCTTGATCTTTAGGACCCACATAGAATTGCGATGAAATCGTTTGCTCAGCACCCGGTGCAATATCATATATCGCGCCACGGAAACCTATATTAGCCAAACCACCCGCGCTGACGCTTGAAAAAATGGTGTTTTGATCATTAGCTGGTGGCACCCAAGCAGAAACAAAGTAGTGTTGAAGCATTGCAGCCCAACCACCTAATGTTTTCTTGTCTAGGTTTTTGTCAGCCATGTCATCGAAGCTGTATTTCTCATAACGAGTGTCTGCCGTTGAGAATGCCGCACCGCGATAAGTTGGCATCATCATGCTGCTTTCGCTTTCTTTGATGCTGTGCTTAATTTGGCCATACATTTGAACTTGCAGTTGTTCTGCTGAAGTGTTGTTTATGCGGTAATCAACGTCAATACTAAATTTACCACGGTGAAGTACAAAGACTTTCGTGTAAGTAACGCCGTTGTCAGCAACAAAAGTTAATGGCACTTCTAAACTATCTTGGCCATCAGCTAAAGTATATTGCTGTGACTGGCTAGTATAGTGCGCGCGACCTTTTGCACTGCTATCTATACCATTACGGCCAATTAAGCCGCTTTGGGCGATATAGTAAATATCTTTTGTTTGCTCAAGCAGTACAAAAGATTCTTCTTTATCGATTTCAAGTCTGTGTCCAACTAATGCCGAATAAACAATATCGCCACCTACTGGATCAATTTTTAATACTAATTGGTCTGTAGTAATAGTGATCAGTTCTTTAGATGCGCTAACCACTTCCGGTAGGGAAGTATCTGCATCTGGAACATCTGACGTTTGAGAATGATTTGCCGTCGATGCTACAACTGATGATTCAGTCGCGACGGGTTGTGGTGTTTTGTCTGTTTGCCATTGTTGCCACATTAAAAAGCTGACAAACAGCAGACCGATTAGCAATATATTGCGTTGAGATTCCATAGCCTATTTATTACACCTGTCATTTTTGGGTGGGACGGGATCACTTCCGCCGGGATGTAAAGGGTGACATTTTAATATGCGTTTGATTGCAAACCAACTACCTTTTGCCGTTCCATGTGTTTTTATTGCTTCAATAGCATAATGTGAACATGTTGGATTGAATCGACAACGCGGTCCAATCATAGGGCTGATAAGAAGTTGATAGCCACGAATTAACGTGGTTGCTAGCCATTGTAACGGCGACTGAGTTTGCGCCATAGCTTTTCTATTAATTTATGTAGTTCTGCATTTTCCATTTCCATCACGCCATTTCTGACCAATACTACGATATCTATGTTGGGGATGTCGTGTTGATGTAAACGAAAACTATCTCTTATCACACGTTTAATACGATTACGTTGATTAGCACGTTTAACAAAACGTTTTGCAACAGTTAATCCTAAACGGGGATGTTGCTCTAGGTTTGGAACTGCGAGCAGGGTTATTTCAGCAGAAGATGCTTTGATTGGATTGGAGAATACAGATTTAAATTGCGCGGGAGTTAACAAACGTAACTCCCGCGTAAAGGTATAGCTAGTCACCTAGTTATCTACTTATTAAGCAGACAAACGAGCGCGACCTTTCGCACGACGACGTGCAAGCACCTTACGGCCGCCTACAGTGGCCATACGAGCGCGAAAGCCGTGAGAACGCTTGCGCTTCAGGTTGCTAGGTTGAAAAGTACGTTTACTCATGATGGCAATCCGTCTTTGTTAGTGAATTTGCCTTATCTCCAACATTAGAGGTAAGGGTAAAAAAGAGGCCGAATTGTAATCACTTTAACTCTCAGCGTCAACAGCCAAAATGGTTATATGATAAATTTCTGCCAATTAACCTTCGTTACGATTCGTTAAATACCACAATATTGTGTGGATAACTCTGTGTACCAACACAATATATAGTGGTTTTAAAACTATCTTACTAGATCGAAGAATGCGCATTATAGATCATTCTGGATCGGTTAATAAAGCGGGATTTGCATCATTTTTACAGAAAATAGATCGACTTTGATCTTTAATGATCGAAGATATCCACATACAATGATCGCCTTGGGGATAAATATTAGATTAACGATAGCGATCATCCTGATCTCACTATAGAATAGATCTCCTTTTGTTAACCTATTTTTGGGGAAGAAATAA